>JASHUW010000025.1 GCA_030039815.1 Alphaproteobacteria bacterium | reverse complement strand
GAGGTCGCGGGCGATAAAGAGCGCTTCGCTGAAATTGGGCTTGGTGACGGTCTCGACCACCGAGGTGCGCAGCGTGTCGCCCATCATCGGCAGGTAGCCGACATTGTGCTTGTCGAGCTTGATCGCGAGCTTCTTGTCGAGCGGCTGAGCGTGAAAGCGTGCCACCTGGGCGTAGACCTCGCGGATCAGTTCGGCCGGCACGCCGTGATTGACGATGGCGTAGAAGCCGGTCTCGGTCAGCGCGCGGCGCAGCTCGCCGGCGGCGCGGTCGAGCGCGCCGGGTTCGCCGGCCAGATATGGGCTGAGGTCGATGGCCGGGATGGTTTCTATGCTAGGCATGGCTATGCGGGCGCCGAGGCGAACAGCTTCAGATCGGCGACGAGGCCGTCGTCGCGCTCGATGCCATAGTCGAAGCTGCCTTTGAGGTTCTTTTCCTTGACCAGCAGCGCTTTCGGATCGCTGGTGGCGAAGACGCGGAGATGGCGGTCGACGCCCTTGAGCTCGGCGAGCTTTTCGCCCAGCGCGGCCGGCTTGACGCGCTCGCTGGCGTCGATCAGCTCGACGAGCCCCGCTTCGGTGACGCCGGCCTTCTGCAGCTTTGCCTGGTGCGCGGCGAGCGCGGCGGCCTTCTGCTGCGCGGCGGCGGTCTGCGAGGCTTTTTGGGCGCTCTCCTGACGGCGCCACTCGTCATATTGCGCCTGCGTACGCTGGAGCAGCGTGGCGATCGGCACCTCGCGGGTATCGACCCAGACCTTGGCGCGCGTCCAGGTCTTGGCCATCCATCCGCGCCGCGCCGCGTCGCTCACCTCGCGCAGGCGCTCGGCGCGTACCTGCTCGCCCCAATGAATGAGCTCCTGGGTGTCGCCACGCAGCTCCGGCAGCTGCACCGCCGGGCCGGTGGCGCGGGCGATGGTTGGGGTGGTCACGCCGTAGCGCTGCTTGGCGAGCGCGAATTGCCGGCGGTACTCGTCTTCCCACTCGTCGCTGTCCTCGTCGGGGACGATGCCGAGCCGGTCCTGCAGCGCCCGCGCCGTCGCCTCGATCGCGGCTTCTTTCAGCTGGGTCAGGTCCATAAGGAAAGCCTATGACAACGCTTCGAGGGCGTCGAGATCGTCGATTTCGATGAGCCGCTTGCCGAGGCGAAGCACGCCTTCCTTCTGCCAGACCTGGAGCTGCTTGTTCACGCTCTCCCGCGCGGCGCCGACCATGCCGGCCAATTCCTGCTGGGTGATGCGCAGCGTAATGCCCCTGGAGCTGGCGGGCGGCGCGTCCTGCGCCAGGCGCACCAGCGCCATGGCGATGCGGCCTTCGAGCCGGCCGAACATCGCCTCCTGCACCTGCTGATCGGTGCGCCGCAAGCGCTGGCACAGCAATCTCAAAAACAGCAGGCACAGATCGGCCCGGCGTTCGAGAAACGGCACGAAATCGCGGTGATCGAGCACCAGCAGCTCGCAATCGGTGATGGCGGTTGCGTCCGCGGTACGGTCGGCGCCGTCGAGCAGGGCGATCTCGCCGAACACCTCGCCCGGCGACAGGATCGTCAGCACGATCGCGGGACCGGCCGGCGACGGGGTGCTGATCCTGACGCTGCCCTTGAGGATCGCCATCATGCTGCGACCGGGCGACCCTTTGGTGAAAATCACCCGGCCGGCGGCATAACGCTCGACCCGCGCGTGCAGCAGCAGCGCGTCAAGATCGGCCTGCGGCAGCTTGCCGAACAGCGCATGGCCCTCGAATATCCGGCGTCGATCACTGGCGCTGGGAAGCGGCATCGGCGATTGGCTTGGGGCTTGACAACAAGCCGGATGTTACGCGCTTTGGTTTGCCGCCGAAAGCAATTACCCCTGCCCTTAACCGGCTCAGCGAGGGGTCTATTGACGCGCGAGACCGACTAGGGTTTGCTCAACCGCAGTTCGCAGCGCCCCCTTTCGCTGGAGAACTTACATGAGCGTGCAGATCCGCCTTGTCGCGATTGCGTTGAGTGCCCTGCTCGTCCCCAGCCTGATCGCGAAAGCCCAGGAAAAGCCGTCCGAAGAGCAGCCGCAAGAGGCGTATGTCGTAAAGCTGCGGTCGCTGCGGGACCTGACTGTGCCGTGTGGAAAAGCCGAGATTCTGTGGGTGGGCGCGGACAAGGCAAGCGTGTACGTGACGTTGAAAAGCGCGCCGAAGTGCCGTGCCGCGCTCCTGCTGGCGGACCGATCGGATCTATCGAAGACAAAAGTTGTCGATATCGCGCCAGCGGGCGGAGAGTCATACCCGCAGGTTAGGGTGCCGGGTACTCAATTGCTCGTATGTTCGACCGCCGGACAGGCGGGCGATGGTGATTGCAGTTGCACGGTGACGACGGTCTACCCGCCACTACCCGACAGTGTCGGGATTGTTCACGTCACCAACATCGACCCCCGCAAGCCGGTGGTCAATCCAGCGGCTGGCGCCACGGTTCCCTATGGCACCCCAGTTCAATTGAGTTGTGGGAAGAAATTTCACCTGTTTCAGGGAACCGGGAACTCATACGTCACGGTAGTCTACAAAGGCACGGCGATGTGCCACGCCACGGTCAGTTCATCGCTCAACGGGACGGCAGGGGCCGAAGACACGACGGATGAGAACGAACACGCGCACACCTTCGGCCCCGTCACTGATCTCGAAGTCTCTTGCGGGGGAGCCGGTGGAGGAACGTGCGAGTTCACCGTGACGGAAGTCGCTCGGTTGCCTTAAGGCGTTAGGTCGTGCCCGCGTTTAACGTCGCGGCGACCCGCGGGGCGGCGAAACGGCACCACCGTGTGACAGCCGATCGAGGCGAGCGAATCGTGGCTCACGCCGAGGCGCAGCCAGGTCGGCAAATGAGCGATCGCATCGCCGAGGTGCAGGAAGTGGCGCTCGCCGGGTTCGAAACCGCGCTCGAACATGACCGCTTCGCTGAACTGCCTGGCATCCGCGGCTTCGATCCATCGGGTCAAATCGTGCGACATGGGACAGCTCCCGACATACCCTTCTTGCTGGCAATGTGGGACCGCCTGCGCCGTGCCAATGTGAGCCGCGTCACATAGCGTAAATATTTCGTAACTTTTTGCCCTACACGGCGAAGTGAGGGGCGACCTCGGCCGTGAAGCGCGCCATTTCCTCCTTGACCTGGGCGTGCGGCTTGAGACCGACATTGAAGTAAAGGATGACTTCGGCGACCCCGGCTTCGGCGACGCGCCGCAACGTGTCGGCGATGCGCGCCGGCGAGCCGATCAGCACCGAATTCTCGGTCAGGTCTTCCGGGCGCACCTTGTGCAGCCGATCGACGATCTCGACGAAATAGCGGTAGCTCGGCGGCGCCGTCGCCGGATCGCCGGGGAAGGCGGCGATCAGGCATTCCTTGTAATAGCGCACCTGGCGGGCGCGGGCCGCCTCCTCCTCTTGCGGCGTGTCGGCGAAATGCAGGAAATAGCTGCACATCAGCCGGCCGGGCCGGTTGCCGTGGCGCTCGCAGGTCTCGGCGTAAAGATCGCGCACCTGGCGCATGCCGCCAAAGGTCATCGCCGCGGCGAACGGCGCGACGATCAGATGGCAGCCGAGCCGCGCGGCCAACTCGATCGACGGCTTGGAGAACGACGCGACGTAAGCCGGGATCGGCCGTTGCACCGGCCGTGGCGTGATCCGCACATTGTCGAAATGGTAGTGCCGGCCGTGATGGGTCAGCGGCGCCGCGCTCGACCACAGCCGGCGGACGACTTCCATGCCCTCCTCGAACAGCGATTGGTTGTCGTCGAACGACACCCCGAACGGGGCGTATTCGCGTCGGTCGTAGCCGCGCCCAGCGGCGAAATCGACGCGCCCGCCGGACAACAGGTCGAGCGTTGCCCATTGCTCGGCGACGCGGATTGGGTGGTGTAGCGGCAGCACCGAAACCGCAGGGGCGAGCCGTATCCTTTTCGTCCGCGCGGCGACCTGGGCGAGCACGAGATCGGGGCAGGACAGCACGCCCAGCGTCGAGAAATGATGCTCGCCGATCCACGCCGAATTGAGCCCGACCTCCTCGGCATAGACCGCCTCGTCGAGGATGTCGGCGATGAAGCGGTTCGCGTCGCGGGGGTTGTTGTCGTAGTGGTTGTCGCTGAGCGTGAAATAGCCGAACTGCATGTCGCGCGTCCTTGCCCTGGCGCGAAGTGTCGCATGGATCACGATGCCGCCACTAGCTGGAACCGTGGCCCGAAGCGGCTGGGCGGGCGCGTTCCGGAAGTTATTCGTGTGGCATTAAACGAATAACCGAGCGGGCATCGCTGGCGGGCGTTATCCCCACAGCTCCTTGCTGGCGATGCGCGCGCCTTGGGCGAGCGCGGCGAGCTTGACCCAGACGACGCTGGGATGAACCTCGCAGGTCGCGGCAAAGCTGGCGAAGCCGCAATCGGCGCCGGCGATCACATTCTCCTTGCCGACGACCTTGGCGAAACGGCAGATCCGCTCGGCGACCAGTTCCTCGTGCTCGACGATGTTCGAGGAATGGGTGATGACGCCGGGGATGAGGCTCTTGCCCTCCGGCAGCTTCACATGCTCCCAGACCCGCCATTCGTGTTCGTGGCGCGGGTTGGCGGCCTCGAAGGAATAGGCGCCGGCGTTGATCGATAAGAGCGTGTCGACGATGTGCTTCAGCTCAAGGTCGTGGACGCGCGGGCCGATGTTGATGCTGTAGCAGGTATGGTGACGGATGCGGTCCTGCGGCAGCCCCCTGAGCGCGTGGTTGAGCGCGGCGACGCGGGTACCGGCCCAGTCGCGCCAGCCGGCGAGGCTCACCTCGGGGTGCATCACGTAATATGAGCTTAACAGTGGGTCGTCGATCTGCAGGATCAGGCCGGCATCGATCACCGCCCGGTATTCCTCGCGCAGCGCCTCGGCGACCGCATAGAGGTACTCTTCCTCGGTCCTGTAGAAGAGGTTACTGTTCCAGTTCACCAGGTTGGCCGGGGATACCGCCGGCATGAACGCCTCGACGACGTTGAGGCCCGCCATCGCCTCCTTGAGGTTGGCGATATCGGCCGCGAGCGCGGCCTGGCCCTTGTACGTGACCGCGCCCGTGCACATCCAACGCGTGCGGCCGGCGCGGCCGGCGGCGCCCGCCTGGCCTTGCGCCCAGGCGTAGAATTCGGGGAACGCCTTGTATTCGCGCGATTCGTTCCAGTACGAGGCGATCTCGCCCGGGCTCGGTTCGATGCCGGTGAGGCGCTCGTTGACGTACGGGATAAAGCCGACCCGCCCCACCTCGCCATCGGCGACGATGTCGATGCCGGCTTCAACCTGACGCTTGACGATCTCCGCGACGGCGGATTTAACCCGCGCACCAAATGCGGCCTCGTCGATCGCGCCGCCCTCCTGTTTCGCCTCGATCATCGCGTAGAGGTCGGGCGGGCGCGGCAGGCTGCCGACATGGGTCGTCAGGATGCGGTCGGTGCTGCGGTGCATGGCGCTTCTCTCCCGCGACAGCTATCGTTTGGCAAGAACATTGCGGAGGGCCCGATCATGCGCCTGTTGATCGCGATGATGAAGCACGAGACCAACACGTTCTCGCCGGTGCCGACGCCCCTGCAGCGTTTCGGAACCGGGCCAGGGCCGCTTTACGGCGATCAGGCGATCGCGGCGTTTCGCGGCACGGGATCGGGGCTCGGCG
>JASHUW010000321.1 GCA_030039815.1 Alphaproteobacteria bacterium | reverse complement strand
TTGAACGCCAGCACGGTGACGATCACCGGCACCACCGGCAGCATCAGCCAGGGGTAGAGCGCGACGACGCTGATGTTCTGCGCCTCGTTGAGCAGCACGCCCCAGCTGGTTATCGGCGGCCTGAGGCCGAGGCCGAGGAACGAGAGCGCGGTCTCGCCGAGGATCATGCTGGGGATCACCAGCGTCGCCGAGGCGATCAGGTGGCTCATAAAGCTCGGCAGCAGATGGCGGCCGATGATGCGCGCCGGGGTCGCGCCCATCAGCACCGCGGCGGTGCAGAAATCCTCCTCGCGCAAGGACAGCAGCTTCGAGCGCACGGCGCGCGCGAGATGCGTCCACTCGATCATGCCGAGGATGAGGGTGATGCCGAAATAGACGAGGAGCGGGCTCCACGTCACCGGCAGGATCGCGCCCAAGGCCATCCACAGCGGCAGATGCGGGAAGGATTGCACGACCTCGATGCCGCGCTGGATCAAGATGTCGGTCCAGCCGCCGTAATAGCCGGCGATGCCGCCGATCAGGATGCCGAGGGTAAAGCTGACCGCGACGCCGATCAGCCCGACGGTCAGCGAAATCCGCGCGCCATAGATGATGCGCGATAAGAGGTCGCGGCCGAGCCGGTCGGTGCCGAGCAGGAAGAGCTGGCCGCCCTCCGCCGGGCAGACCAGGTGGAAGCGCATCGGCATGTAGCCCCAGTAAAGATAATCGTCGCCCCGGCAGAAGAAGCGCAGCGTCTGGTGCTTCGCCGGGTTCGGGGTGTAGACGCGCTTCAGGTTGTTCATGTCGAGCCGGTAGTCGTAGCCCTCGACATAGGGGGCGACGAGACGGCCGTTGTCGAAGATGTGCACCGTCTGCGGCGGCGCGTAGATGAAGTCGGTGTTGCGGGTGTCGAGCGCGTAAGGCGCGAGGAACTCGCTGATCAGGGTGGTCGCGTAGAGCGCCAGGAGCAGAAACCCGGAGACGACGGCGACCCTGTGGCGCAGCAGCCGCCACCACATCAGCCGCCATTGCGACGCCTGGTAGAAGCGCGCCTGGCCGACCGACATCGCCTCGACCGACATCGGGTCGAACGGCACCCGCGAGACGTAATGCGGCAGCTTCTCGGTGCCCTCGCCGGGCGTGGGCCGGCGGTCGGCGGGGTCGAGGGTGATGTCGGTCATTGCTGGCGCCCTGATTGCAGGCGGATGCGCGGATCGAGCGTCGCCAGCGCGAGGTCGGAGATGAAGACGCCGATCACCGTGAGGAAGCTCATGAACATCAGGAACGAGCCGGCGAGGTACATGTCCTGGCTGCGCAGCGCGTCCAAGAGCATCGGCCCGGTCGTCGGCAGCGACATCACCACCGAGACGATGACCGCGCCCGAGATCACCTGCGGCAACAGCGAGCCGATATCGCTGATGAACGGGTTGAGGGCCATGCGCAGCGGGTATTTCAGCAGCACCTTCAGCGGGTGAAGGCCCTTTGCCCTGGCGGTCACGACGTATTGTTTCTGCAGCTCATCCAAAAGGTTGGCGCGCAGCCGGCGGATCATGCTGGCGGTGCCGGCGGTGCCGATCACGATGACCGGGATCCAGATATGCGCCAGCATCGAGCCGACCTTGCCCATCGTCCACGGCTGGTTGACGTAACGCGGGTCCATCAGCCCGCCGACCGAGATGCCGAACCAGACATGGGCGAAATAGACCAGCACCAGGGCCAACAGGAAGCTCGGGGTCGCGAGTCCGAGGAAGCCGAGAAAGGTGAGCAGATAATCGCCGAGACGGTACTGATGCGTCGCCGAATAGACCCCGATCGGGAAGGCGACGATGTAGGTGAAGAGGATCGTCGTGAACGAGACGATAAAGGTCAGCAGCAGGCGGTCGCCGACCACCTTGTTCACCGGCATGTCGTAAAGAAACGAATACCCCATGTCGCCGCGCAGCAAATTGCCGGCCCAATAGAGGTATTGCTTCCACAGCGGCAGATCGAAGCCGTATTCGGCCTTGAGGTAGGCGATCTTCGCCATGTTGGCGTGCTCGCCCGAGCTCTGCAGTTGGGCGATGTAGGTCGAGAAGAAATCGCCCGGCGGCAGGTGAATGATGGTGAAGATCGCGATGCTGATGATGATCAGCGTCGGGATCATGATGAGGATGCGATGGACGATGTAGCCGAGCATTCTGCTTATCGCCCCACGTCCATGTTTTTCTTATCCCCTTGGCCGGACTTGATCCGGCCATCCACGAATAGGCGAAAACTATTCGTGGACCCCCGGGTCAAGCCCGGGGGAGGCGAATCTTTGAGGTGACAGATACCCATCATTTATCCGGGCTCGTCAGCTGGGCGGTCGAGCCGCCGCCGGGCTCGGCGAACCAGAAGCCGTCGGGCTTGTAGATGCCGAACTGCGCGCCGGGGTCCCAGTTGTAGATGCCCTCGGCCGGCACGTTGCGCAGCCGGTCGCTGACCACGATCGGCTGCAGCACGCCCGCGACGGTGCCCATGGTGAACACCTGATCGGCCCAGATCGACAGCATCTGATGCCAGATCTTGGCCTGGTCGTTCGCGTCGGTGGTCGCGAGCCAGTCATTATAGAGCTGGAGGAGCTGTTTCGCCGCGGGTAGGGCGGGCGGCTCGCCCGACTCGCCCTTGGTCTCGGCGTATTCGCCCCATTTCGGCCATTCGAGCTGTTCCTGGCTGGTCGGCGCGAACTCGTTGGGCGACATCGCCGGGGTGGCGAGCCCATTTTCGATGCCCTTGTCGATCGACATCTGCGCCTCGCCGGCGAACACGCGGCGGCGGAACAGGGTCAGCTGGGCCGGTTTCGAATAAAGCTGCACGCCGACATGGCGCCACGAATCGCGGATCAGCTCGAGCATGTCCGACTTCTCGCTCGATTCGCCGGAATCCTCGACGGTGATCGCGCAAGGGCGACCGTCCGGCAACAGGCGTATGCCGTCGGAATCCTTTTGGGTGAGGCCGATCTGGTCGAGCAGCGAATTGGCCTGGTCGAGATCGTATTTCGCCCAGTCCGAGCGGTATTCGGTGCGGTAGAGCGGGCTCTGCGGCAGCACCGTGTTCTGCCCCTCGATCGCCAGCCCGAAATAGAGCACCTGGTTGATCTCATGCCGGTCGATCGCCAGCGACAGGGCGCGGCGGAAGCGCACGTCGCGCATCAGCGTTTGCCACTCCGGGTCGGTGACGTTGAGAT
>JASHUW010000320.1 GCA_030039815.1 Alphaproteobacteria bacterium | reverse complement strand
TGGCGCTGCGGCCCAGCGGGATCAAGCCCGGGCCGGATGTCTGGTTTGTCGGCGACACTGCGGTCGACATGGAATGCGCCATCGCCGCGGGCTGCGTTCCGGTGCTGCTCGGCGAGATCGAAGCCGACGCCGCGTTCGCGCAATTTCCGCCCGTCCTGACCTTTGCCGACGATGTCGCGCTGTTTCACGCGCTGCGGGCCTTGTGCTGACAGAAGACGCGCCCACATTCGTATGAAGAACGGGAACCGCAGCGCCTTGGCCCTGTTTCAACTACCGGGGTGCTGCGCGCCGAAGAGTGGAGTTAGGAGCCACCGTAATGACCTCGGACAAGTCGCAGAACGTTCAGGACGTGTTTCTCAATCACGTCCGCAAGAACAAAACGCCGGTCACGGTGTTTTTGGTCAATGGTGTCAAACTCCAGGGGATCATCACCTGGTTTGACAATTTCTGCGTGCTGCTGCGCCGCGATGCGCATTCGCAGCTCGTCTACAAGCATGCGATCTCGACCGTGATGCCGGCGCAGCCGATCCAGCTGTTCGAGGGCGGAAGAGAGGAAGATCTGCCCTGAGCAGTGCTGAGCACGGTCTGGCCGCTCCCGGCCTGACCGCGACGACGGGCCGCGCCCTCGTCGTTCACCCCGCCTTGAAGATCGCACCCAGCCGCCGGCCGGGGAACGGGTCCGCGCGCTCGCTCGACGCCCGGCTCGACGAGACGGTCGGTCTCGCCCGCGCGATCAACCTCGATGTCGTCGGCGGCGAGATCGTGCGCCTCAGCCGGCCGGTCCCGAGCACGCTCATCGGCAGCGGCAGCGTCGATACGCTCGGGGCCAAGATCGAGGAAGACAAGGTCGGTCTCGTCGTCGTCGACGGCGCCTTGTCGCCGGTGCAGCAGCGCAATCTGGAGCGGCGCTGGAAGGCCAAGGTAATCGACCGCACCGGGCTCATCCTCGAAATCTTCGGCGCGCGCGCCCGCACCCATGAAGGCCGCTTGCAGGTCGAGCTCGCGGCGCTGACCTATCAGCGCTCGCGCCTGGTGCGCTCCTGGACCCACCTCGAGCGCCAGCGCGGCGGTTTCGGTTTCCTCGGCGGTCCGGGCGAAAGCCAGCTCGAAATCGACCGCCGCCTTATTGGCGAGCGCATCGGCAAGATCAGGCGCGAGCTCGAAGACGTGAAGCGCACCCGCGCGCTGCATCGCGAGGCGAGGAAGCGCGTGCCGTTCCCGGTCGTCGCGCTGGTCGGCTACACCAATGCCGGCAAATCGACCCTGTTCAACCGGCTGACCCGCGCCAGCGTCGTCGCCGAGGATCTGCTGTTCGCGACCCTCGACCCGACGATGCGGCGGCTCGAGCTGCCGTCGGGCCGGACGGTAATCCTCTCCGACACGGTCGGGTTCATCTCCGACCTGCCGACGCATCTCGTCGCCGCGTTCCGGGCGACGCTGGAAGAGGTCACCGAAGCCGATATCGTCGTCCATGTCCGCGACGCGCATCACCCGGACAGCGCCGCGCAGCGCGCCGACGTGCTGGCGGTGCTGACCGATCTCGGTCTTGGCCAGCTGGTCGAGGACGGGCTGATCGAGGTGCTCAACAAGATCGATCTGCTCGACGACGAGGCGCGTGCCGGCCTCTTGAACCAGACGCAGCGCAACGAGGAGATCGTCGCGCTGTCGGCGGCGACCGGCGAGGGCTGCGACGGCCTTCTCGCGCTGATCGCCGGCCGGCTCGACAGCACCGCGCGAGCGGTGCGCGTCGAGGTGCCGCTCAGCGACGGCAAGACCCTCGCCTGGCTTTACGAGCGCGGCGCCGTAGTCGGTCGCCGCGACGACGCCGAGGCGGCGCATCTCTCGGTCCGCCTCTCCGAAGCCGATCTCGGCCGCCTCCGCCATCGCCAGCGCGTGCATTGAGCTATTGGGCCGGGTGGCCTCGCCAGGGCGATGTCCAGCAATTCTGCGTGCAGCAGCGTGCCTTCGAAGATGTTATGCGTACCGAAGGGATTTGATCGCGCGCTGACGGGCAAGGTCGCACGTGCTGTCCTCACAGCGATAGTCGCGCTATGCGCTGGCGCCGCGGACGCACGCGCTCAATCCGCTACCCAGCGCCAATCCACCTCCCCGCATTATCTCTTCGTTGCTACCAATGATGAAGATGCAGGCAGGCTGGGGCCCTGGCCGTTGAATAGAAGCGTCTACGCCGCCGCCATCGCTCGCGCGCGGGACGACGGGGCGAGGGCGATTGTCTTAAAGTTTTTCTTCGATCGCCCCTCGATGCCGGAAGCGGATGCTGAGTTGGCCGGCGCGATTGCCTCGATGCCGGTCTTTTTGCAATTCGCGTTTGCTGAGGACGGTGAAAAAGCCGAGGGCCAGTCTGTCTGGCGGAGCGATTTCGGGCCGGAAAACCTGAAGGTGTTCTTCCACGGTTCGCCATCGCTGCTGCCGCTACCGCTGTTTCGCGAAAATGCGGCCGGCATTGGTTTCGTCAATGCTCTGCCCGATCCTCATCATGATCGGGTCGAGATTATCGGCTCCACAGGCGTCGGGGTCGGGATAGCCCCGTCGTTGCAGTTCCTGTCCATCGCGGCGGGCGGAGCCAAAGTCTCCGTTCGGGAGATGCGGTTCGCCATCAATGGTCAGAGTTACGAGATCGGGGATGACGGCAGAGTGCATTGCCCCTACCTCGATGCCGGGCGTCCAACGGAGTATTCGCTCTCTGCATTCCTGGACGGCCAGGTCCCGAGGAGTGAGGTAGCGGACCATGTCGTCGTCATCGGCAATACCAGACGCGATACGCCGCGCTATCCGATCTCACAGAATGTGAGCCTACCGGTGCATGAGGTGTTCTTTCGACAAGTCCTTTGTCTGGATGGACTGAGGTAGTCGGCGCCGATGAGGCTCAACTGTGCCCCGGCGGCGGCCGGGGGCGGCTGGTCGTTGAACGACTCGACGCACTGCCGATAGAGGCTCGGCTCGGTGATCGACCCGCATTCCTCGCGGATGCGCGCCGCGCGGAAGGCCGGGTCGGCGTGCACCAGCCTCTCCGTCTTCACCCGAGATCGGGCTCGGGCAGCCCACGCCGTCGGCAGGCCGCGATCACCGTGTTCTGCAGCAGGCAGGCGATCGTCATCGGCCCGACCCCACCCGGTACCGGGGTGATCGCGCCGGCGACGGCGCGCGCCGCCTCATAATCGACATCGCCGACCAGCCGTGCCCTGCCGTCGGCCGCGACGACGCGATTGGTGCCGACATCGATGACCGTCGCGCCGGGCTTGATCCAATCGCCCTTGACCATCTGCGGCTCGCCAGCGGCAGCGATCAGAATGTCGGCGCGCCGGCAGATCGCTGCCGGATCGCGGCTCCGCGAATGGACGATCGTCACCGTGCAATCGGCCGCCACCAGCAGCGCCGCGAGCGGTCGGCCGACGATCTGCGAGCGGCCGAGCACGACGGCTTCGAGACCCGCGAGATCGGCACGCACCGTCCGCAGCAGGATCAGGCAGCCGAGCGGCGTGCATGGGACGAGGCTCGGCTGACGGCTCCACAACCGGCCGACATTGAGGGGATGAAACCCGTCGACATCCTTCTCCGGCGCGACCGCGCCGAGCACGCGCTGCGCATCGATCGCGTCGGGCAACGGCAGCTGCACGAGGATGCCGTCGACGCGCTCGTCGCGATTGAGCTCATCGATCTGCGCGACAAGCGCCGCCTCCGACACCTCCGCCGTCAGGCGATGCTCGAACGAGCCGAGCCCCGCCGCGTGGCAGGCGCGCGACTTGTTGCGGACGTAGATTTGGCTGGCCGGGTCGTCGCCGACGATGATCGCCGCAAGTCCCGGCGTCACGCCGTGGCGGCTGCGCAAATCCTCGACCGCGGCGGCCACGCCCTGGCGCAGCCGGGCGGCGACGGCCTGTCCGTCGATGACGATCGCTTCCGACATGCCGGCATTATGCCGGACGCTCGCTACTGCGTCGCCTGCTTCAGGCTTTGCAACAGCGCGTGGAGCGTCGCGTCGTCCTTGATGCCGGGAAACGACATCCGATTGCCGTGCAGCGATTCCTGCGGGTCGCGGAGGAATTTCGCGAGCGTGTCGTCGTCCCAGACGATGCCGCTGTTCTTCATCGCGTCGGAATAGGGGAACCCGGCGACGGTGCCGGCCTTTCGCCCAAACACGCCAAAGAGGTTCGGCCCCACCCGGTTGGGGCCACCGTTATCGAGCGAGTGGCAGATCGTGCATTTCTGCAGCTCGGCGGCGCCGGGATCGTCGGCCCGGGCGATGCCGCCGAAAAACAGCATGAGGAAGGCGCAGAGGATTGCTTTCATTCACCACCTGGCTTGCCGAACAGCGCGACCTCCTCGGTGCTGCTGAAGCTTAGCGCGAGTTCATCGACCCCTGCCGTGCGATAGAACGCCGCCTGCCGCCGGCATTCCGCCGGCGTCCCGGCGATCGCGAAGGCCGCGACAAAACGCTCGTCAAGCACCGCCGTCGCATCCTCGCCGCGGCGCAGTCTGGCGAGGGCGGCGGCGAAATCCGGCCGCGGAATGCCGCTTTCCGCCACGACCGCCTCGCGTCGCCGCGGCCAATCATCGCCGGCGGGCCACAGTAGGGTCAGCGCCTCGGCGATCATGCGTTTGACGATACGGCGGGCCGCCTCGCCGTCGGCGCCGATCGCGCAAGGTGCATACTGGGCGACGCGCGGGCTCGGCCGCCCGGCCTTGGCGGCGGCCTCGGCGACGATCTCGACCATTCGCGCCGTCAAGCGCGGCGGCGTCATGTTGGAAACGACGAGCCCGTCGGCGATCTCACCGCACGTCCGGAGCGCGCGCTCGCTGCCCGCCGCCATATAGATCGGCGGCTGCCGCTTCGGCCGAAAATCGAGCCGCGCGCGGTCGAGGCTGAAGACGCGTCCGCGCACCGTCACGCTATCGCCGGCAAAAAGGCGGCGGACGATGTCGATCGTTTCCCGCACCGCGGTGACGGGTCGGTCGTTGATGACGCCCATGCGTGCGATTGGCGGCGCGATTCCCGAACCGACGCCGAGCACGGCGCGCCCGTTGCCGAGTTCGTCGAGCGCGGCGAAATCCATCGCGATCTGCACCGGGTGACGGGTGTAGGGATTGACCACGCCAACCCCGATCCGCACTCGCGCGGTCGCCAGGGCGCAGGCGCCGGCGGTCGCCAGCACCCCGCGCTGAAACGGGTTCTCGGCAAACCATACCGAGGCGAGGCCGGCGTCCTCCGCCGCCTTTGCCATCGCCACGCAATGGTGCGGGTCGAGCGCGCCTGACAGGCGCAGGCCGATCTCGGGCAGGGCAGGGGTCAACTGTCGTCCATTAAGCGCCGCCCATCCCGCGGCGACCGTCACACGCCGCCGGGGCGCGGCGCTTCGCTGGCCGGGGAGAAATGCACATGGACGACGCGCCAGTCGCCCTCCTCCTTGCGGAACACCATGGTCGAGCGCGAGACGAAATCCTTGCCGTAGGGCCGCGACGGCATCGGGTCGGTGTCTTTCCATTCCGAGCGGGTCTGGCGCTCGCACCAGATCACGGCGAGGTCGCCGTTGACCACCCCGCCGATATCGAACGGCGACCAGTACCCGCTCGCGACCCGGTCCTTGTAGTACTGCCAGAGCCGCGTCCAGTGCTCGCGGCCCTTATAGGTGTGACCGTTGAGATTGAAGAACACGGCCTCCGGGGCGCCGCTCCAGATGTCCTGTAAACGCTCCCAATCGAAGTGGGCATTGGCGTCGAGATATTCGTCCATGCGTTCGAGCAGGCGGCGGCGGTCTTCCGGCGTTCCTCCGACCAGCTTTGCGTCTTCCATCGCCTGCTCTCCGCTGAGGACCGGGCGATCCTAGCGCAACGGCAGCGCCGGCGATAAGGTCGCGCAATGACGCAAGCCCGCTATCTGTGTCCGGCCTGCGGGGCGACGCTTGCGGCCAGCCGGCCGCTCTGGCGCTGCGAGTGCGGCAGCCATCTCAACCTTGCGCCGGGGCCGGGGATGAACCGCGGCGACATCGCAACCGGCGACGCATCGCTGTGGCGCTATCGCGCCGCGCTGGCGCTGAGCGGCCCGCCGCGCGTGTCGCTCGGCGAGGGCTGGACGCCGCTCGTCACCCGCGAGTGGGACGGTGCGTCGATCCGCTTCAAGCTCGAAAGCCAGATGCCCACCGGCTCGTTCAAGGATCGCGGCACGGCGGTGATGCTCAACCATCTGCTGGAGGTCGGGGTCGGCCCGATCCATGAGGATTCCTCGGGCAACGCCGGCTCGTCGATCGCGACCTACGCCGCCGCGGCCGGCATCCCGTGCCGCATCTTCGTGCCGGCGACCGCGCCGCGCGGCAAGGTGGTGCAGATCGCCGCCTCGGGCGCCGCCGTCGAGGCCATCCCCGGCACGCGGCAAGCGGTCACCGAGGCGGCTCTCGCCGCGGTCGCCGACAACTTTTACGCCAGCCACAACTGGCAGCCCTTCTTTATCGAGGGCACCAAGACCCTGGCCTACGAGCTGTGGGAGCAGTTCGGCTTCGCCGTGCCGGACAATGTGCTGGTGCCGACCGGCTACGGCAGCAACATCCTCGGCATGGAGCGCGGGTTTGACGAGCTGATGCGGCGGGGCGAGATTTCGCGCATGCCTCGGCTCTTCGCGGTGCAGGCGGCGAACTGCGCGGCCCTTGCCTCCGTATGGAACAACGATGCGAACTTTGTCCCAAAGCCGACGATGGCCGACGGCATCGCGACGGTAAAGCCGGTGCGCACCGAAGAGGTGCTGAGCGCGCTGCGCCGCTCCGGCGGCGGCGTGGTGGCTGTCGCAGAAGACGAGATCGCGCCGGCGCTGATGCGACTTGGCCGCCTCGGGCTTTACGTCGAGCCGACCTCGGCCACGGTCGGCGCGGCGCTGAGCCGCTTACTGGCCGAGGGTTCGATCCACCGGGGTGAGACGACGGTCGCCGTCATCACCGGACACGGCCTCAAGGCCGCCGACAAGATCGGCGAGTTGCTCGGAACCAGCCCGTGAAAATCGTTCTCGACCTGACAAAGCTCGTCGCCGACGGCAAGCTCACCGCGGCGCAAGCAGAGGAGCTGCAGGCCCTCGCCAAGCCCGGCACCAGCCTATTGGCGATCAACATTCTGATGGCGTTCGGCGTGTTCGCGATCGCCGCCGGTCTCCTGGCGCTGATGCCGAGCGTCATCACCGCGATCGTGTTGGGTGCGCTGCTGGCCGGGGCGGGCGTCGCCATCTCCCTCGGCGTCAGCGCGCAATGGTCGCTGCTCGGGACTTCCATCACCATCGCCGGCGCCTTGATCGCCTCCGCCGGCACCATCGGACTATGCGAAGTGAGGTGGTTCGGCTTTGCCATCGCCGCCGTCCTGTTGCTTGGGTTGGCGATCGTGATCCGCAGCGCCCTCTTGAGCGCACTGACCGTACTGGTCTTGGCCGGGCTGCTCGGCAGCAGCACGGAATACGATGCCGCGACGTATTTTTTGATTGTTCAAGAACCGACGATTACCATCGTGGTGTTCTCGCTACTCGCGCTCGCGGCCTATCTTGTTTCGCTGCGGGTTCCCGCCGATTACGAGCCGCTCGCGATCAGTTTCTCGCGGTTGAGCCTGGTAATGGTCAATTTTGGCTTCTGGATCGGCTCCTTGTGGGGCGACGATCCAGGCCATAGCTGGCGTAGCGATTACACGCCGCACCCTTATGTTCCCGACCTTGTGTTCGTCATCGGCTGGGCGGCCGTGCTGGTCGGGGTCGGGATTTGGGCGGCGCGCGCCAATCGCCGTTTCGTCGTCAACACCGTCGCGGCGTTTGGCGCGATCCATTTCTACACGCAATGGTTCGAGCGGCTCGGCGCCGCGCCGCTGACCATTGCCCTGGCGGGAGTGCTGGTCGTAGCCGTCGCGGTCGCGCTGTGGCGCTACAATACGCCGTCGCGCGGCGCGCCGGCGGCGGCCTAGCCCGCAGCGCGACGGGCGCTATTTCTTGGCCGCCAGCAGGTCTTTGAGGCCGCGCAGCGCCAGCGCGTAGCCGTTGATGCCGAACCCGGCGACGACGCCCTGGCTGACCGCGGCTGTCTGCGAGGCTGGGCCACGGCGGATCGGGTTCGAGATGTGCACCTCGATCGTCGGAAACTTGACCTGCGACAGCGCCGCGACGAGCGCGGGGTAACCCGTGCCGAACGCGGCGGGATTGAAGATCGCCGCGTCGATGCCCCTGTCATTGGCCTCGTAGATCTTGTTGACGACCTCGCCCTCGATGTTCGAGTGAAAGAGCTCGACCTCGAGCCCCAGCTGGGCGGCAAAGCCGCGAATCCGTTCGTCATATTCGGGGAGCTGCATCGGCCCGAAGATTTCAAGCTGAACCTTGCCGCGCATGTTCATGCCGGCGCCGTGAATGACCAGTATCTTGGCCATGGTGTTCCTCCTTGCGCTGAAAGATGCCGTTGCCGGCGGGATGGCGGGTTAATCGACGATCTTGAACGGCTGGCTGATCGTGTAGCTCTTGCTGCTGGCGATGTCGTGCAGCGTGTATTCGAGGACGTAGTCACCGGGGGCGATATCGCTCAGCGCGAGGCTGAGCACCACATCGAATTCGCGGTTGCGGGCGCGGCTTTTCTTCGAGATGTCGGCAAAGTCTTCCTTGCCGCCAAGCACCTTGCCGTCGGCGCTCTTCACCAGCCAATCCGTCTTGAAACCGAATTCGTACATGCCGTTGCCGATATCCTTCCAGCCGTAGCCGACCGGCTCGACATAGGTGACAAGCGGCTCGCCCTTTTTGAAGACGTTGTTCGCGCGCTCGACATATTGGCCAAAGCCCTCAGGGTGTCCCTCGACGAAGATGGCCCGGCGAACGGTCAGCGGCGTGGCGTTCCAAGCCTCCAGGACGGCGGCTTCGCGCTTGTCGATCTCCTGCAAGGTCTGGGCCTGTGCGGCGTTGCAGAACATCATCGCCGCAAGCAAAACAGCGAATGCGTATCTCATGCCTTCCCCCGTTGTTTGTCATACGCCGCGTGCTCGGCCACGCGCAGCCCGAAGACGCAGGCCTTGATCAGCCCGCCGACATAGCCGAGTGCGCCGCCGCCCTCAAGCCCGCCCGTTGTGCCGCCGGCGGCGTAAAGGCCGGGTATCGTCGTGCCGTCCGGCCGTTTGACCCGTCCGTGCCCGTCGATGGCGATGCCGCCCATCGTATTGGTGATGCCAGCGCAGATCGGGATCGCGAAGAACGGCGCGGTCGCGATCGGCCGCGGCGCGCCGCTGCGCGTCGAACGCTTCGGGGAAAGCGCGTCGAGCCGGCTGTCGCGGATCGCGGCATTGTACTCGGCGACGGTCCCGACGAGCGCCGGTGCGGGCAGCCGGGCGGCCTCGGCCAGGCTCTCCAACGATTCCGCGCTGTACAGCGTATCGCCTCCGGCAAGGAGCTGGGGGTTGGGCGGGATTTGCGCCGCCTTGCCGGCGGTCTCCCAGATCGGCGCATCACAGATCACCGTGCCGCAAAGCGGGTCGTCAAGCTGGGCGAGATCATTGGCGATCGAAATCCCGCCCAGTCCTTCGTCGAGGATGCGGCGGCCGTCCCGATTGACGACGACCGCCGCGGTGGCGACCGCGTCGATCTGCGGATAGGGCCATAGGCCCTCATTCTCCATCGCGTCGCGGCTCAGTAGATGGCCGTAGAAGCGATCGAGATTGACCAGCGCCGCGCCCGCGGCTTCGGCCATCTTCAGCCCGTCGCCGATCGCCGTCCCCGCATGGCGCATCAGCACGCGGTCGGGACGAGGGCCGATATGGCGGCGGAACAGCTCGGCGTTGCCGGGAAAGCCGCCATCGGCGATCACCACGGCTTTTGCGCGAAGCGTCATCGCCTCCTCGCCGTGGGCCGCTTCGACCCCGACGACACGCCGATCGAACAGGCGCAGCGCCTTGGCGCGCGTGCCGAGAAACACCCGGCCCTGCCGCTCCTCAAGTCGATGGCGCAGCCGGTCGATCGTGCGATCGGGGCCACGCCCGCGCCAATCCTGGCCGGCGATCGCGGCCCGCGGCGGCGCCAGCGTGAAACGATGCCAATCGATTGGACTACCGCGAACGAATGCCGCGCCCTGGCTCGCCAGCCAGTCGACCGCATGCCCGGCGTCTTCGGCGATCGCGGCGGCGAGCTCGTGGTCGACCTCGCCGTCGGTCTGCCGGTCGATGGCCGCGATCAGCTCTTCCCGTCCGAGCTTCACGTCGTGATACGACACATGAAAGATGCCGCCGGCCCAGCGCGAGCTGCAGAGATACCCGTCGTCCGCGCCGGCTTCGAGCACCGCCGTGCGCAACCCCAGTTCCGCGCCGCGCAGCGCCGCGCACAGGCCGGCGAACCCGCCGCCGATCGCTATCAGGTCGAAATCCAACGCATCGCCCATGCCGTGCCTCCGCACCGATCGTAGCCGGCGGCGAGCCGGGGGCATAGCAGCCAAGCCCCTGGGCGTCATGACATTAGGGTGACGAGGGCGTATCGTTTGCGCGTCGCTCGGGCAGCAAGGCACGATCACGGATGACCATTTCGATCCGCCAGATTCATCCGGTATTCGTCGGCGAGGTGAGCGGGGTCGATCTGCGCCGTCCGCTGACGCCGGATGAGGTCGCGGCGATCGAAGCGGGGATGGACCGCTACGCGGTGCTCGTCTTCCACGATCAGAACATCACGGACGAGCAGCAAATCGCCTTTACCCGCAATTTCGGCGAAATCGAGAATTCGGCCGGCGGCACCGTCACCAAGGCGCACGAAAAGCGGCTCAACCCGCTGATGAACGACGTCTCGAACCTCGGCAAGGACCGTAAGCCGCTGGCGCGCGACGACCGCACGCGGCTCTTCAACCTTGGCAACCAGCTCTGGCATTCCGACAGCTCGTTCCGCGCGGTTCCGGCGAAATACTCGATCCTTTCCGGCCGCGTCGTCGTCGAGAACGGCGGCAACACCGAATTCGCCGATATGCGCGCCGCCGACGATGCGCTCGACGATGAGACGAAGGCGTTGTGTGAGCC
>JASHUW010000319.1 GCA_030039815.1 Alphaproteobacteria bacterium | reverse complement strand
GCGCTATACCGCGATCGTCACCTTGCTCGCCGTGGCGTTCTATTTCTTCCTGGCGACGCGCGTCGCGGTGGCGCGCGGCAGGTTCAACGTGCAGCTTCCGGCGACGACCGGCAATCCCGACTTCGAACGCGTCTTCCGCGTGCACATGAACACGCTCGAATGGATGCCGACCTTCCTCGCGCCGCTGTGGCTGTGCGCGATCTATCTGAACGACATCGCCGCCGCGGTGCTCGGGCTGGTGTGGATCGGCGGGCGTATCCTGTACTTCACTGGCTACAGCCAAGCCGTCGCGAAGCGCCTCCCCGGGTTCCTCATCCAAGTCGCCGCCTGCGCCTTGCTGTTTCTCGGCGCCCTCGCCGGCATCATCATGCACTGGTCCGGCGGGTGATCGGCGCTAGCGGCCGTGTCCCTCCTCAGTGACGATCTTGAGTTCCGGTACGCCCGTGTAACCATATACGTCGTACAGTAAGGACAATAGCTCGTGACTGATGCTGACGTCCGTGCGATCCAGTTGGTAGACCTTCCAGTAGTTCGGACCGCGTCCGGGGTCACCAAAGCCAAGCGCATGCAACTGCTCGACCCGTGCGGAAGTCAGCACGCTGGTCAGCGCGGGCCAGCTATCAGCGGATTGGGCCTCGCAGTAGATCGCCGCTGGCGACGTTTGCGACCGACACTGGACGTAACCGATGCCCGCTTCAAACGCGACGAACACGCGCCGATCGATATTGACGCGCAGGCGCTGAAGCTCGCCGGTCACTCTATCGCCGTAAAGCTGGATCAGCTCTGCGGCCGAACTCGCTGGCAGGTTTGGGCCACCGGCCGATTTGGGCGTAAAGGCGCATGCATGAACCGCCGTCGCCGCCATCGCCGGAGCATTGTTCACCATCCCCGCTAAATTTTGGCTTGGCCCGTTGCGCGGCGGACAGGCCTCGTTGGCGACCCAAGCGGTTTCTACGCGCAACTGCGCAAGATCGGCGGCGTAGCCGTCCGCAAGCACTTGCAGGAGCCGGTCGGCGACTTCAGCCAGCGGCACATCCTTCGGAAAACTTTGCACGTAATTGCCGAAGCTGGGATCCAACTTCCAGCCCAAAGCGTCGATCTTGGCTATGCGCTCCGGACTTAGAACGTGCTTCAGTGACGGCTGCATAAGCGTGCCGGCCGCCTCACAGCGCAAGCCGCCATCGTCCTGCCGCCCACATTGCACGTATTTGTTGCCGTCCCAAATTGTCGCAAATCCGCGCTGGCCCGGACGCACAAGGGTGACGATGTTCTGTAACGCGCTCTCGGCCCGCGACTTGCTCGGCGGCGATTGATCGGCGAACGCCGGCCCGAATGGGCCGAGCAACGCCCATATCAGGATCGACCATGCCATCCATTTCATCCTGGTCGTGCCCTCCATTCCGGCCTATGCCATACCGGTTTGCGATCCAATGTTCGTTATACGTTCCGTTCTTATTAAGCACGAAATGCGCGAAAATGCAAAATCTAACGTTGAGCTGGCACCTTCCCGGTCCAAATCCCGACGGGCGAGCGGACAGCGGTGAGTTCCGCGCCCGTTGACAATGTCACTTGATCGCCCAGCTAAGGGTTAGAGAAAGGAACCCCCCATGAAAGTCGTCATCCCCGCGCTGTTCCTTGCCGCAACGACAGTAGCCGCGGTCGCGCAGGCCCCGGCCCCGGGGTACCCGCAGCCCTACGCGCCACCTCCGGCGATCTCGCCGGCGCAGGCCTATCCGCCGTCATGGAGCTACGATCCCTATACCAGCGGTCAGGCACCGTGCCCGCAAGGCATCCCCGGCGATCTCGGACGATGCCGGGACCGCATGCCGCCGACCTATGGCCAGCCGAGCTACTGGCCGACGCGGTAGGGCAGGTAGTTTGCAGCAGCTCCCTGAAACAGAGGATCTTCCTATCGCCTTGGCCGGGCTTGAATAAGCGTCATCTATTCGTAGCCCCCCGGATCAAGTCCGGGGGAGGATAGGTGTGGGCATGGCCTAGTTGAGGGGAGAACGCAAATAACGCCCCCCTCGCCGGGCATCCCAAGCGCGAATAAGCGCGGCGGCAAATCGATCTAATCCCGCGCGACGCGCCGGCGACAAGATGGTACAATATGTCGCAGGCGGGGGTCGCGGCTGAGCGGCGTGACCAATGCCGGAAGCGTGAGGCGTTGCACCGTCGCGGGGCGCGGCTCCCGGAACCATGGTTCGGGAGGAGGCGACGATGTACATCCGCAATCCCGTGGAGTGGAGCCTCGATCAGCTCAAGTCCGCCGGCGCGACGCTCGAATTTCTGGTGGCGGGCGGCCGTCGAGATCTGACCGCGCCGCCGGCGATCCGCCGCATCGCCGCCGCCGATATCCGCGATGCGCTCGCCAAGGGCCTCGACGATTTCGCCGCGTTTCGCGACGACGTGGCGCTGATCTGCGTGATCTATCCGATCGTCGGGCTGATCCTGGCGCGGCTCGCGTTCGGCTATGCCTTGCTGCCGCTGCTGTTCCCGATGGCCTCGGGGTTCGCCCTGGTCGGTCCGTTCGCGGCGGTGGTGCTGTACGAGATGAGCCGGCGCCGCGAACAGGGGCTGGACGCGTCATGGGCGGACGGGTTCGGCATCGTCCATTCGCCGGCGATCGGTGCGATCCTCGGCCTCGGTCTCTTGCTGCTGGCGCTGTTTCTGCTGTGGCTGGGCGCCGCCTGGGGAATTTACGCGATGACGCTCGGCCCTGAGCCGCCTTTATCGATCCTCGGCTTCGCGCGCGATGTGCTGACCACCGCGCGCGGCTGGGCAATGATCGTGATCGGCATCGGGGTCGGCTTTCTGTTCGCGGTCTTGGCCCTGTCGATCGGCGTCGTGTCGTTCCCGCTACTGATCGACCGCGAGGTCCGCCTGTCGACCGCGGTCAAGACCTCGGTCAGGGCCGTGACGGCGAACCCCGTGGGGATGGCGTTGTGGGGTCTGGTCGTCGCGGGCGGCCTGGTGCTCGGCTCGATCCCGATCTTTCTCGGCCTCATCGTCGTGATGCCGGTGCTCGGCCACGCGACCTGGCACCTTTACCGCAAGATCGTTTCAGTCGAGTAGATGGGCGATCGAATAAGCGAGCGCCCGCTTGAGCCAGGCGCAGCCGGGGTGTAAGCACGCGCGATGCGCAAGGTGACGTTTGCCGGGATGATTGCGCTCGCCGGTGCGGCGGTGCTGGCCGGGCTGGTGAGCGGAGCCGTCGCCGCGCAAGCCGATGATCTGTCCAATCCGAACCACCCCGACGCGGCGCTTCAGCAAAAGCTCGACCTGCTCGATCACGGGCCGGACACGCCCGACGCCCCGCTGCCGAGCCCCGATGCCGACAAAGGCAGCTTCCCGCGCTCCTGGCGCATCCCCGGCACCAACACCTCGATCCGCGTCTACGGCTCGGGCACGGAAACGCTGCAGTATTCGCGCTAGTCGCCCGCGCTAGCCCGCGAAAATTTCACCGAGGCGCTGAATTGACGCTAGCGTCTGCTCTTGGGGCAGGCCGGGCCAGCCGCAGCGCATGATGAAATGGTCGACGCCGAGGAGCTCGCGGTAGCGCGCGATCTCCTCCTTGACCGACGCCCTGTCGCCGATGATGAAGCGGTCGCGGGCGAAATCCTCGAACGAGCCCGAGCTGCTGTGCTCCATGCCCCAGGCGGCATAGGCGCTGTACTTGAACTCAAGCGGCCCGCGGCATTCCTCATGCGCCGTCGCGTGGCGCGCGCCGACATAGCACTCGACGGTGATCGGGTATTCGATCGGGGTGCGG
>JASHUW010000318.1 GCA_030039815.1 Alphaproteobacteria bacterium | reverse complement strand
CGCCGACATACGGGTGGTCGGCAAAGCGCTCGTGCAGCTGCGCTTTGAAATAGGCGCCCATCGCGGCCGAGTTCCCGATCAGCTTCTCGCGCTCCATAACGTCCAGATTGGCCATCGCCACGGCACCGCCGACCGGGTGGCCCGAGTAGGTGAAGCCGTGCATCACCGGCCCGATCTCGGGCGAGGCGTCGCGCAGCACCGTCCATACCCGCTCCGATATCACCGAGGCGGAGAGCGGGAAATAGGCGCTCGTGATGCCCTTGGCGAGGGTCACGATATCGGGCTTGAGGCCATAAAGCCCGGTCGCGAACCACGAGCCGGTGCGGCCGAACCCGGTGATCACCTCGTCGGCGACAAAGAGGATGTCGTTTTCGTCCAGCACCTCTTGCACCTGCTCGAAATAGCCGCGCGGCGGGACGAACGCGCCGCCGGTGCCCATGATCGGCTCGGCGATGAAGGCAGCGACACTCTCCGGCCCCTCGCGGTGGATCATCTCCTTGAGGTCGCCCACCATCCGCCGGGTGAAGGCATCCTCGTCCTCGCCCGGCTCGCCGAAGCGGAAGAAATGCGGGCAGGAGGTGTGCAGCACACCCGGCAGCGGCAGGTCGAAGGCCTTGTGGAACGACAGGATGCCGGTGAGGCTGCCGGCCGCCGCGGTGAGCCCGTGATAGGAGCCCAGCCGCGAGATGATCTTCTTCTTCTCCGGCTTGCCGCGCAGGTTGTTGTAGTAGCGCACCAGCTTGAAATTGGTGTCGTTGGCGTCCGAGCCGGAGGTGCCGAAAAACACTTTCGACAAATGCCCGGCGCCGGCGCGCTCGCGAAACAGCGCCAGTACACGGTCGGCGAGCCGGATGATCGGCTCGTTCGAATACGACGAGAACAGGTGGTAGTAGCCGAGATCGGCCATCGCCTTGGCCGCGGCCTCGCCCAATTCGGCACGGCCATAGCCGATATTGACGCACCACAGCCCGGCGCCGCAGTCGATCAGCTCGCGTCCCTCGCGGTTCTTGACGCGCACGCCGGAGCCGCCGGCGATGATTGTCGGGCCGTTCTGCAGATGGTCGGCGATTGAGGTCGACGGATGCATGATGCTCTGCCGGTCCATCTCCTCGAGCGAATAGTTTTCCTGCAGGTCGAGCGACATCGCGGCCCTCACTGGTGCGAGAAGAGCGTCAAGCCGGGGGTTGGAACGCGCGCATGCAGCACCGTCCCGGTTTCGCTTTCGGTGATATAGAGGCTTTTGCCGTCCGGACCGCCATAGGCGGCATTGGTCGTGGCGTGCCCGGCGCAGGACGGCAGCTCGTAGAGCGGCCGGCCGAACCGGCTGAAAATCCATACCGAGCCCATGCCGACATGGCAGACCGCGAGGTTGCCCTCGCTGTCCATCGCCATGCCGTCGGGACCAGTGCCGCCCGACAGCTGGATGAAGATGCCGACGCGGCCGATGCTGCCGTCCGGGTTCAATGGCACGCGCCACACCGCGTTGCCGCGCGTCACGGCGAGATAGAGGATGCTCTCGTCGGGGGTCAGGATGAGCCCGTTCGGGCTCGGGATGTTGTCCAAGAGCAGGTCGAGCCGCCCGTTATGCCGCAGCCGCCACAGCCGCCCCGTCGGGTCGTGCAAGCCGGTCTCGCCCTGGTCGGTGAAGTAGAGATCGCCGTTGCGCGCGAAATGCAGGTCATTGAGACCCTTGAAGCGCTCGCGGTGCGGCCGGTCGAAGAACACCTCGACCTTGCGCGTGTCAGGGTCGAGCAGCATTAGCCCCTGTTTGTGGTCGGCGATGAAGATGCGGCCGTCGCGATGGATTTTGAGACCGTTCGGTTCGCCATCATAGGTGGCGACCAGGGTAAACTCGCCGCGCGGCGAAATCCTGAAGATCTGCCCGTAGGGGATGTTGGTGATGTAAAGATTGCCGTCGCGGTCGAAAGACGGGCCTTCGACAAAGCAATCGCGCGGCACCCCCGATTGGTGGCGCGGGTCGCGATGCTGACGCAATTCATCGGGAACGCGGGCGAAGACTTCGGTCTCGATAATCGGCGGCGCGGCGAACACGGGCGGTTCCTCGCTGGAATGAGGCCGGCGACCTTACCATGAGGCTTCGCCGGGCTCACCGAAATGTGACATGCAGAGCGCGGCGCCCGGTAGCACTACTGCCGTGACGATAATGCTCAAAGGAGATGTCACCGATGCGTCCGCGTTCGCTCTTCATCATCGCGCTGCTCGGCCTCATCGCCGTGCCGGCGCTTGCCCAGGCGCCATCGTCGCCGAACCCGCCACCGCCGGTCCGCATCCGCGGCACCGTCGACAAGCTCGACGGCGATACGTTGACGGTAAAGGCCAAGGACGGCACGACGCAGTCGATCACCGTCGCCGACAAAAGCGTGCAGTACCTTCAGAAAAAGAGCCTGTCGGACATCAAGGCCGGCGATTTCCTGGCCTCGACCGGAATGAAGGGAACCGACGGCAAGATCCACGCGATCGAAGTGCGTATCTTCCCCAAGGCGACGCCCGATGGCGGCCGTCAATTCGCCTGGGATTTGGGGCCCGACAGCGTGATGACCAATGCCACGGTCGGTCAGGTCACGCAGACCCCGGACGGCCCGCTCGTGCACGTCACCTTCACCGGCGGCGAATCCGAGTACACGATCGGTCCCGATGTGCCGATCCTCGCCGGGGTCGACGGCGACAAGAGCCTGTTGGAGCCGGGCAAGGCGGTGTTCGTCATCGCCAGGAAGGGCGATGACGGCAAGCTGACGAGCCTGCGCATTTATGTCGAAAAGGACGGTATCAAGCCGCCAATGTAGCTCCGGCCCTGGGTTGTTGCGTCCTTCGAGACGCACCCTGCGGGTGCTCCTCAGGATGACGGGGTTTGGGGCCATTCCCATATTCCGTCATGGTGAGGAGCCCGCGAAGCGGGCGTCTCGAACCACGCAACGGCACCACTGCAGCGAGGCGGCGTGAAGCTCCCCTGGAACGACTACAGCGGCAAACTGTCGCCGCTGAAGCTGACGGTGTTCGTCGCGCTGTTCCTGCCGGCGGCGTGGACGGCGGGCGAGGCGCTCACCGCTAGTCTCGGCGCGCGGCCGTTGACCGAGGCGATCCACCAGCAGGGCTTGTGGACGATTCGCCTCATCCTGATCGCGCTGGCGATCACGCCGCTGAAGGCGATCCTGGCCTGGCAGCGGCTGATCCTGGCGCGCCGCATGGTCGGCGTCGCCGCCTTTGCCTACGTGCTGCTGCATTTCACGCTCTACGTCGCCGACGAGAACTTCAGGCTCCTCGTGGTGGCGAGCGAGATCGTGAAGCGCATCTATCTGACGATCGGGTTTACCGCGCTGTGCGGCCTCGCCGCGCTCGCCGCGACCTCGACCGACCGGATGGTCCGCCGCCTGGGCCGCAAATGGCAGACGCTGCACCGTCTCGTCTATGTGATCTGCGCGCTGGGCCTCATTCACTATTCGATGCAGTCGAAGCTCGATCAATGGGAGCCGACCATCGCCGACGGCATCTTCCTGTGGCTGATGGGATATCGCCTCTTGGCGTGGAAATTCGCGGTGCGCGGACGCTTGGCGCTCGGATGGATTGCCGGCCTCGGGATCGTCGCGACGGTGCTGACCGGGCTCG
>JASHUW010000317.1 GCA_030039815.1 Alphaproteobacteria bacterium | reverse complement strand
GTGCTGCCGAAGCCGATCCAGAAGCCGCACCCGCCACTCTGGGTCGCCTGCTCGGCGCTGGACACGATCGAGATGGCCGGGCGGCGCGGGCTCGGGGCGCTGGCGTTCCAGTTCCTCTCGGCCGACGCCGCGCATGCCTGGGTGCACGCCTACTACAATGCCTTCACGAAGCGGCAGGAGAAGCTCGCCGACTACGTGGTCAACCCGAACATCGCGCTGACCAGCTATTTCATGTGCGCCCCGACCGACGAGGAGGCGCGCCGCCGCGCCGACGGCATCCCATTCTTCCAGTTCGCGCTCAGGTTTTACGGGCAGAGCGCGACCCGCGAGCGGCCGGCGCCGGGCACGGTCAATCTCTGGGACGAGTACGAGAAGTGGAAGCGCGAGAACCCGGAGGGGCTGCAACGCGCCTTGCGCGGCGGGCTGATCGGCTCGCCGGAGACGATCCGCAACAAGCTGCGGCGGTTCGAGACCTCGCATATCGACCAGGTGATTTTGCTGAACCAGGCTGGCAACAACACGCACGCAGATATTTGCGAAAGCTTGGAATTGTTCGCGCGCGAGGTGATGCCCGAGTTCCACGCCAACATTCCGGCGCAGGACGCATGGAAGAAGCAGGTGCTGGCCGGCGAGATCGAGCTGGAAGAGATCGACACCGCGCCGTTCCGCGACCGCTACGGGCCGAACTCGGTGCAGCTGGCGCCAGCCATCGGCCCGAAAGCGGCGGCGGAGTAGGCTCCAGGGCACGGAATGACTGGGGCTGGCGAGTGCTTCGCTTCTGGAATAACGACATTTCGCACAACCGCGATCGCGTCCTAGAAGCGATCTTGGATACCCTTAAACCCTCACCCACCCAGCCCTGCGGGCTGGGTCCCCCCTCTCCCGTCAAGCGGAAGAGGGAAAACCTTGCGGAGCTCTCCGAATGACAGCCGGACTTCTCCCCGCCATCTCTCTCGTCGCGGTGCCCGGACGGCGGCAGCAGACGCTCGATCTCGCCTGCGAGATCGAACGGCGCGGTTTTGCCGGCATCTACGTGCCGTCGATCTTCAGCAACATGGCGCAATGCGTGGCGCTAGCGGTGGCGACGAAGCGCATCAGGTTCGCAACCGCGATCGCGCCGATCTACGGTCGCGTGACCGAGGATTTCGCCCAGGCCACCGCCTATGTCCACGAGGTTTCGGGCGGAAGGTTCGCGTTCGGCATCGGCGTCGCGCATGGCCCCGCCCATGTGCGGATGGGGGTGACGCCGGGGAAGCCGCTCGGCGACATCCGCGCCTTTGTCGAGAAGCTGCGCTCGTTCGAGGGGATCGGCGCGCTGCCGCCGATCATCCTCGCCGCCTTGCGCAAGCGCATGGTGGCGCTCGCCGGGGAGATCGCCGAGGGGCTGATCTTCGCCAATGCCAGCCGCTCGCACATGGCGGATTCGCTGTCGGCGTTGCCGGAAGCGAAGCGCGCCGACCCCGATTTCCTCGTCGCCAACATGATCCCGACCTGCATCTCGGACGATGTCGAGGCGGCGAAGGCGGTAAATCGTCGCACCCTGACGCGCTACGCGATGCTGCCCAACTACCGCAACTATTGGAAAGAGGCGGGCTATACCGAGGAGATGACGGCGGTCGAGACCGCCATCGCCGCGGGGCGGCAAGCCGACATCCCCAGCCTGTTGAGCGACCGCTGGCTCGCCGACAACACGCTGTTCGGCCCGGCCGCCAAGGTGCGCGAGGGGATCGAGGCGTGGCGCGAGGCCGGCGTCGCGACGCCGGTTATCGTGCCGTCCTCGGCCTCGGGCAACCAGATCACGGCGGTCGAGGAGCTGTTCGCCGCGTTCGCTTGATGAAGTGCGGTCGGGCATCCGCCCCGACCTTCGGCGCCGCCGCAGCGAGCCCGGAGGGCGAGCGTGGCTCGATCAAATCGCGCGGCGCTTTCTTGCGGGGCGGTGCGAAAACATATTTTCGCCGCAACTCTAACGGAACCTTTCCGGTGGTTGCCGTTTTCACACCGACAACAAGCAAGAAGGTGCCGACAATGACAAAGAGCATTTCCGCGGTTGCGTTCAAGGTGGTCCCGAGCGTTCTGGTGTTGAGCGCTCCGTTGTTCCTCGGCGCGTGCGCGCCGGCGCCGGCGGCCCCGCCGCCCGGCCCGACGGCCGCGGAGGCGATGGACCGCGCCAACGCAGCCTATGCCCTGGCGCAGCAGGCCGAAAACGATGCCCAGGCGGCAAAGGTCGCGGCCAGCACGATGTATCAGCGGTCGCTGCACAAGTAGTCTATACGTTGCCCGGGCCGTCCCGCCGCGGCGCCTCAGCACCGCGCCGGGGCGATTCGGTGGTTGGGCGAGGAGCTTTTATGACCTCTGCACGGGGCGTGCTGGGATGCGGGCTGGCGACCGTGATGGCGCTGCTGGCGGTTCCGGCGGCGGCCGCGGATTTTCCGGTCGCGCCCGAGACCAAGGCCGTCGGCCAGATTCAGACTTACGTCGTGCAGCAGGGCGACAATTTCGCCGACATCGCGCGCAAGTTCGATATCGGTTACACCGAGATGGTGGCCGCGAACCCGGGGGTCGCGCCGTGGACCCCGCCGGTCGGCAAGACGCTGTACATTCCCTCCCTCTACATTCTGCCCAACGTGCCGCGCCAGGGGATCGTCATCGATCTTGGCGAACGCCGGCTCTATTACTTCCCGCCTGACGGCGGCGCGATGCAGACCTATCCGGTCGGCATCGGCGCGATCGGTTTCGACACGCCGCACACCACGACGACCGTGGTGCGCAAGGAGCCGAACCCGGTGTGGATCCCGCCGCCGTCGATCCGTGCCGAGCAGCCCGACCTGCCGGCGCAGATCGGCCCCGGCCCGGACGATCCGCTCGGCGACTACGCGCTGCGGCTCGGCTGGCCGAACTACCTGATCCACGGCACCAACAAGCCCGACGGTGTCGGCCGCAATGTCAGCCATGGCTGCATCCACCTCTATCCCGAGGACATCCAGAAGCTGTTCAATTCGGTCGCGGTTCGGACGCCGGTGCGGGTCATCGACCAGCCCGACGCCGCGACGTGGCTCCAAGATGGGCTCTATGTCGAGGTGCACCCGTCGAAGGATCAGGCCGACCAAATCGATACCGAAACGCCGATGAGCCCAGACCTGCCGGCCGACCTACACCAGGTCGTCAGCGCCGCCGCGGGCGACTACGCGCAGGCGGTGGACTGGAACGCGGTCGACCAGGCCGGCCTGCAGCGCACCGGCTTGCCGATCGAGGTGGCGACGCGCTCGCCCGGTGGACCAATGGCGGGCACGCCGGTCGCGAACAACCCGGCGTCGAGCCCCGCCGAAGATGTGGCGGCGGTTGCCCCGACGAACGCCGCGCCCGCGCCGGCGCCAGATGCCAAATCATCCCTGACGCCGATCTTCAATACGCTGCAGCCGCCGCCCGGGATGGTGCCCGCGCCGCTCTCGACGCCCGCCGATGCCGGCGCCCCGCAGGCGCCGCAAGACTTGCTCGGCAACACCTACACGCCGCCGCCGGTTTATGCGCCGCCGCAATCCACCGACGCGGCGGCAACGCCCGAGGTTCCGGCCGACCAGAATGTGAACGATCTGCAGGACCTTCGCGCTGCGCCCGCCGCACCCGCTGTCGGTCAGTATCC
>JASHUW010000316.1 GCA_030039815.1 Alphaproteobacteria bacterium | reverse complement strand
TGGTGAAATCGAGAAACTTGCGGCCGTCGGTCGCCCACAAATAGCAGCCCTGGCCATGATCAACGGCGACATCCCACCGACCGTAGGTCGGCATCACGGGTGTAATCACGGAAATTCTCCTGTGCGATGGATTGGCGGGAAGGATTGACGACGAACGTTGCGGTTTATCGTCGTCGTCGCGCGTCCGCAGTGGTCAGTTCCACTGGCGCGATCCATCGCACCGTCAGTCTGCAATCCGGATCGCGCATCATCGCCGCTCTCCTCGCAGGGGCGGCGTCGATTTGCCGCCGAGCAGGAAAGCGGCGGAGTATGAGGACGGTGGATAAGTCTGTCAATTCGCCCGCGAATACTCGGGCGCCGCTACGGCTGCGCGCAGCCCTGCGTGTTGTCGCCGCTGCGGGCGAGCGGCTTGCCATTGACGAAGACGTTCGACGAGCCGCCGCCGACCGCGCCGCCGCAAGCGGTGCCGTCGCCCGTGATCGCCGCCGGCTTGCCGTTGATGAAGACGTTGGGTGAGCCTTGCACGATGGGCGCGCCGTTTTTCGTCGCGTCGCCCTGGCGCGCCGCGCCGCTGCCGCCGACTGAGACGTCGGGGCTGCCCTCGATGATCGGGGCGCCGCTCTGCGGCGGCGGGCTTTGCGCATGGGCGCCGGCGAAAAGGCCCGCGACGCCAGCGAGAGCGAGGAAGAGCCTAAGCAAGAACCGCTGCTCCGTCTGTCGAGGTCATCCAGCTTGCATCCTATCAGACGCGCGGCAAGTGTGCTGAGCTTACACTCGGGCCGGCAGACGAGGCCGATTGATTCAGGTCAATGCGGCGATAACGCGCTTGTCACGATGAATCATTTGGATGGCGGGAACTTGACGGATTGCCGACCGGCTCACTAAATTGGAATAATTCCAATTTACCTCGCGGAGGCGACCATGGCTGACGAAAGCAAGTGCCCGTTTTCGGGTGGGACGCGCGCGCACACCAATCGCGACTGGTGGCCAAACCAGCTCGACCTTCGGCCGCTCCACCAGCACTCCACCAAGTCCAACCCGATGGGCGAGACGTTCGACTATGCCAAGGAATTCAACAGCCTCGACCCCAATGCGGTGATTGCCGACCTGCATGCGTTGATGACCGACTCGCAGGACTGGTGGCCGGCGGATTTCGGCCATTACGGCGGGCTGTTCATCCGCATGGCGTGGCACCTCGCCGGCACCTACCGCATCGCCGACGGGCGCGGCGGCGGCGGTGCCGGGCAGCAGCGCTTCGCCCCGGTCAACAGCTGGCCGGACAACGCGAACCTCGATAAGGCGCGCCGCCTGTTATGGCCGATCAAGCAGAAATACGGCCGGAAGATTTCCTGGGCGGACCTGATGATCCTCGCTGGCAATGTCGCCCTCGAGTCGATGGGCTTCAAGACATTCGGCTTTGGCGGCGGCCGCGAGGAGGTGTGGGAGCCCGACGAGTCGATCTACTGGGGCCCCGAAGGCAAGTGGCTGGCCGACGAGCGCTACACCGGCGACCGCGATTTGCAGAACCCGCTCGGCGCGGTGCAGATGGGGCTTATCTACGTCAATCCCGAAGGGCCGAACGGCAAGCCCGACCCCGTCGCCGCGGCGCGCGATATCCGCGAAACCTTCGGCCGCATGGCGATGAACGACGAGGAGACCGTCGCGCTGATCGCCGGCGGTCACAGCTTCGGCAAGACCCATGGCGCCGGCGATGCGGCGCTGGTCGGGCCGGAGCCGGAGGGTGCCGCCATCGAGCAGCAGGGCCTCGGCTGGAAGAGCAGCTACGGCACCGGCAAGGGCGCCGACGCGATCACCAGTGGCATCGAGGGCACGTGGACAACGACGCCGATCCAATGGAGCAACAATTTCTTCGAGAACCTGTTTGGCTACGAATGGGAGCTGACCAAGAGCCCTGCCGGCGCGCATCAGTGGCGGCCAAAGGATGGTGCGGGCGCCGGCGTCATCCCGGATGCGTATGATCCGTCAAAGCGTCACGCGCCGTTCATGCTGACCACCGACCTGTCGTTGCGGTTCGACCCGGCCTATGAAAAGATCTCGCGGCGCTTCCTGGCGCACCCGGAACAATTCACCGACGCGTTCGCCCGCGCCTGGTTCAAGCTGACGCACCGCGACATGGGGCCGATCGCGCGCTATCTCGGCCCGCTCGTGCCAAAAGAAGAGCTGGCCTGGCAGGACCCGATCCCGGCCGTCGATCACCCGCTGATCGGGGACGCGGAGATCGCCGCGCTGAAGGCGAAAATCCTCGCCTCCGGCCTCACCGTGTCGCAGCTGGTCGCGACCGCGTGGGCGTCGGCCTCGACGTTCCGCGACTCGGACAAGCGCGGCGGGGCGAACGGCGCGCGCATCCGCCTCGCGCCGCAAAAGGACTGGGAGGTCAACCAGCCGACGCAATTGGCGGCGGTGTTGCGGACGCTGGAAGCGATCCAGCGCGACTTCAACACATCGCAGTCGGGCGGGAAGAAGGTCTCGCTCGCCGATCTCATCGTGCTCGGCGGCGGCGCGGCGATCGAGAAGGCGGCGAATGACGCCGGGCATGCGGTGAAGGTGGCCTTTGCGCCGGGGCGGATGGACGCATCGCAACAGCAGACCGACGCGGGATCTTTCGCGCCGCTCGAACCGGTCGCCGATGGGTTCCGCAACTACCTCCGCGGCCCGCAGCGCCTGTCGCCCGAGGAATTGCTGGCGGATCGGGCGCAGTTGCTGGGGCTGACCGCGCCGGAGATGACGGTGCTGGTCGGCGGGCTGCGCGTCCTCGGCGCCAATGTCGGGCAAGCCGCGCATGGCGTCTTCACCGCGCGGCCGGGCATGCTGACCAACGACTTCTTCGTCAATCTGCTCGACATGGGCACGGAATGGCAGCCTTCGGCCGGCGCCGAGGGTGTCTACGAGGGCCGCGACCGCAAGACGGGCGAATTGAGGTGGACCGGCACGCGGGTCGATCTGATCTTCGGCTCACACGCGCAGCTGCGCGCGCTCGCCGAGGTCTATGGCTGCGCCGACTCGCAGGAGAAGTTCGTGCAAGACTTCGCGGCGGCGTGGTCCAAGGTGATGGACGCCGACCGTTTCGATCTCGCCTAGGTCGGAAGCGCCACCGCCCGACCGTCAGCCCCATCCCAACCTTCCCCCGCTTGCGGGGGAAGGAGCCCGCCGGCGCTCGCCATCTCCCTCCCCGCTGGCGGAGGAGGGTCGGGGTGGGGCCTCCTAGGCGCGCCGGGATCAGGCGTCGGCGTACCAGTCGTGGAAGCGTCCGAGATAGCTGTCCCAGCCCGACAGCTGAACCTGCAGCTTGTTCGCCACCGCCGCCACCGCTGGGCGGTAGACGATGGGGATCGTCGCGACCTTTTCCACCACCAGATCGTTCATCTCGATAAAGAGGGCCGCGCGCTTCACCGGGTCGATCTCGTGCTCGGAGGCGTCATAGAGCGCGTCGAACGCCGCGTCGCGCCAGCGGCCGACATTGCGCCCCTGCCATTTGTTGTCCTTGCTCGCAATCTCGGTCGACAGGAAGCGCCGCATGAACTCCTTGGGGTCGGGCTGGCTCATCGTTGTCGTCAGCATCTGGATGTCGGCGTAGAACTTGCTCGCCGTATCCGGGTTGCCGACATCCGAGGAGAAGAACACCGAGGCCGGCACGGTTTTGATCTCGATCGCGATGCCGGCCTTCTCGCAGGCCTGCTTGACGATCTCCTGGTTCTTCTGGCGCGGCGCGTTGATCGAGGTCTG
>JASHUW010000315.1 GCA_030039815.1 Alphaproteobacteria bacterium | reverse complement strand
CCGCGGCATCCCAATCGTATCGCCAGCAACATTTGTTAGGGCTGGCGGTCGTTAGCACCGATGTGGCGCGGCAGTCACGCTTTCGCAATTTCCTGCCCGCTCACCCGTCGGATATAGCGTAACATGATGTTACACTATCCGGCATGAACGATCTCGTCCTAGTTAAGGCATATCGAACTGTCGCGTCGGTCTCCGGCAGTCTCGTCATCCCCGGCGCAATCGCCGCCGCCGGCGACAGGGTTGTGCGCCGCTTCCTCGAATTCTTCGCGGCGACGATCCGCAACCGCAACACGCGCGAGGCCTATTATCAGTGTCGAACTATATCTATACGAATTACTGTTCGGTAAATAACAATAAATCCAGGGCATCTTTTGGAAATAAAGTCACACATACTGATCATTTTACGAATAGATTTGCAAATGACACATTGTCACCACAAATGCCATCTAGGAATAACATTGCTCTAGACAGTTCGTCGGGGCAGCGACTATTGGAAAGTGAGACATACCTTCTGGTAATATACCGGAGGTTCCCGATCTTTCCCTTAGTCTTATTCTGGGAGAGAGTTGATGGTGCAAGCCTCGCAGATCAGGAATCAGATGCAGATCGTCGGTTCCGACGGGCAACAGCTTGGCTCGGTCGAACAGGTGGACGGGTCCTCGCGGATCAAATTCGCCCCGAAAGCCGCAGCAGGCAGGGGGGACCATTTCATTCCGCTCGCCTGGGTCGCGTCGGTCGAAGGGCAGACCGTCCGACTGAGTAAGTCGAGCCATGACGTTCAGCAAGAGCTCGAACGAACCGAGGCTCCGCGTAGAGCGTAGCCGCCGCTAAAAGGCGAGGGCGTGGCCGCGTACGGCACGCTCCCCCCGCGGTCTGCATCTATCCGGTCAAGGTTCTGATCGCCTCGGTAAACGCCAGGAGGAAACGATGATATCACCCCGCGCGGCGGACGATTTTTCAACAATCCGAGCACGTCTGAAGGAATTGCGCCACGAGCGCGCCGCGCAATCGTCTGAAATGGGCGACGGTTCACTGTTCGGCCCGAAGCCCACTCAAAGTGCCAGGATGAGCGAGATCGAGCCAGAAAGTGATCACCTCCCGCGCCCTGTTCGCCAAAAGCTCTTCGAATGAGGACCTCGTCAGATGACCACAGGAAGCCTGTCGACCCCGGTGGGGCTTGCAGGGCGATCGTCCTCTCGTGCAGCCCTTCAACGAGCGCGATGCGCAAATTCCTCGGTACTCAACGAACGGTCGCTATCAGCGCGATTGAGGCATCCCGTGGCACCGACTAGTGTTTGTCACGGAGGGCCTCCGCCGGCAGGAGTTTGCCTATGGGAGGCCAGCCAGGAAAACCGAAACCGCCGGGCAATCCGCCGGACTACCCGGATGACGACGACGAGGATATGCAGGCGCCGATCGAAGAGCCGCCGATGCCTATCCCGGTTCCGCCTGTAGAGCAGCCGCCCGCGCCGATGCGATGAACGCTAACGGCGCATCTCGCCCTTAAAGCTGCCGTTTCGGCCAGAGGCGCCTTACCGAACCGAAAGCGGACTCCTCCGGGACGCCGCCCACCGCTCTTCGTGCCCCAAATGCGTCATTCGAGACCCGACGCTTCACCCACCGAACTGGGTAGAGAAGCGAGTTTCCCAAACTACCCGGCATAGCGGGCCGCGCCTCCAGACCCGATATTGCTGGGTTGCAGCCGCATCCCCCTCGCCGTATCCGTTTGCAGGGCGGCGCTGGTGGCTTGAAGATTGGTAGTTTATTCTGAACGAAGCGGGGTGCGACCGTGAGATCCCGCCGTGGCGCAGGCTCCGCTGATTGAAGGGAGGGGGATGACCATGCGGATCAGACAGACGCGCCGCCGCGTCCTGTCGACGCTTGCGCTGGGTTTGGCGGCGCCGCTGCTACATATCCCCCGTTCGTACGCCGACGAGCAGCTCGAAACCAGGACCGTGTGCATCTTCGAAGGCGGAAGCATCTGCACGTCCCCGACCTATGTCGCCGACGATCTATTACGGGCCGAAGGGTTCACCGACATCCGGCACGTCTTTTCCCTCGACTGGAACATGGATTTTACGACGCAGGCCGATTTCACGGCCCTCTTTGCGTCATCCGTCATTTTGCAAGCGGCGGCGGGCGCGCCGTATCGTGTGCTGACCGGGCTGCATGTCGGCTGTTTTGAGCTCTTCGCGAACGACAGCGTCCGCAGCATCGTCGATCTGAAAGGAAAGCGGGTCGGCGTCTATGCACGCAACGGCGCGCCGCCGCACGCCTTTCTCAGCGTTATGGCGGCGCAGGTCGGCCTTGACCCGAGCAGAGATATCGACTGGGTGGTCACACCGCACTCGGTCGAGATGCTGGTCGCCGGCAAGATCGATGCGATGATGGGCTTTCCGCCCCAATCGCAGCAATTGCGCGACAAGAAGATCGGTCACGTCGTCGTCAACAGCGCCGTCGACCGCCCGTGGTCGGACTATTTCTGCTGCATGCTGACGGGGAGCGACGAGTACGTCCGCAAATATCCGGTGGCGACGAAGCGCGTCGTGCGCGCGATCCTCAAGGCCGCCGATCTGTGCACCAGCGAGCCGACAACGATCGCACGGCGGATCGTCGACGGCCCCTATCTCGCGCGGATCGGCTTCGAGGGTGGGGCAAAGGCCTACGACTATACCCTTCAGGCGTTTCAGGAACTGCCTTACGACAAATGGCGCGACTACGACCCAGAGGACACGCTTCGGTTTTACGCGCTTCGGCTGCGCGAGGCGGGGCTGATCAAAGCAACGCCGCAGCAAATCATCGCCGACCACACCGATTGGCGCTTTCTCGACCAGTTGAAGCGCGAGCTGAAGGCGTGACGCGGTACGCCGCAGCGCTGGCCCTTTGCGGCATCCTACTGACGGCACACGGTTTCGCCGGGGCCCCGGCAACGCTGCCCGAGATCGGGCCGGCGCCGCCGTTTGCGCTGACCTCGCAGGACGGCAAGCCGGTTTCGCTCGCCGGGCTGCGGGGCGAGGTGGTCGCGGTCTCGTTCATTTTCACCGGCTGCTCGTCGATATGCCCGCTGCTCACCCAAAAGCTGGTCGAGGTGCAGAATGCGCTCGGAGACAATTTCGGCAGCAAGGTCCGGTTCGTCTCGATCACGCTTGACCCGCTCAACGACACCCCGGAGGTTCTGAAGAACTACGCCGCAGCGTGGAACGCCAAGCTCTCCGGCTGGAGCTTTCTCACCGGCCCGCCAGATATCGTGCAGCGTGTGATCGATCGCTACGGCGTCTTTGCCGCACGGAACGCCGACGGGGCGATCGATCACACGCTGCTGACATCGATCGTCGATCCGCGCGGCATGCTGCGCGTGCAATATATCGGGATGAAGTTCGACGCGGACGAGTTCCGCCACGATCTCCTCGCGCTGGTCGCGTCGCGATGAGACGCCTCGATCAGGCTGCGGTCGACGCAGTCGCGCGCCTGCCGTTCCGGGTGCAGACAAAGCTCCTGATGGGCTTTCTGGCGATTGTCGCGCTGCTGATCGCGCTCGGTGCCGTCGGCCTACAAGTGCTGGGCAGTGTGGGCGGACAGACCGCCAAGCTGATCCAGCTGGAGCGCAAGATCAGCGTCTACCGCCAGGTTCAGCAGGACACGCTGAGCCAGCTTTATCGCGTTTCCTCGGCGCTGCTTGTCAATGACAGCCGATCGCTCGATGTCGCGCTGCGCCAGCTCAACGATTTCGGCTACGACATCGAGCGTCTGCAATACGTCGCCAAGGACGAGGTCGCGCTGCTCGCCAAGGTCAAGCAGAACTACGAAGCGTTCGTCACGGTCGTGAACAAGCTGGTCGACCAGATCCGCCATGGCCAGATCGACGCGGCGCGCGACACCCAGCGCGACCAGGCTCAGCCGCTCGCCAACACGCTCGAACGGCTGACCAACGAGCTCGTCAACAAGGCCGAAGCCGACATGGTGTCCGGCATCGACGCCAGCGACGCGGCCAGTCGCGCGGCGCGAATGTGGGTCATCCTGTTTGCGGTCGGCAGCATCGTCCTCGCCCTCTTGCTCGGCCGCGTGATTTCGCGCTCGGTGGTGGGGCCGCTGCGCGAGATCGAGGATCGCCTCGGCCGGATCGCGGCGGGCGACTTCGATCAGCGCGTCGCGATCGCCAACCGTGACGAACTCGGCGCGCTGGCCGACAATGTCAACCGCACTTCCTCGCAGCTCGGCGAGCTTTACCGCGAGCTGCGAGAGGCCCGCGACGCGGCAGAGACTGCCTATCGCGACTTGCGAGCCGCACAGTCGAATCTGGTCCAGGCGCAGAAGATGGCGGCGTTGGGCCAGCTCACCGCGGGGATCGCCCACGAGATCAAGAACCCGCTCAATTTCGTCAATAACTTCGCCAGCCTATCGGTTGAGCTGCTCGATGAGTTGAAGGAGACCGCGGCCCCGGCCATTGCTGGCCTCGACGAGGACAAACGCGCTGATCTGGACGACACGATGGGGCTCTTGGCCGGCAATCTGGAAAAGATCGCCGAGCACGGCAAGCGCGCCGACAACATCGTGAAGAGCATGCTGGAGCACTCTCGCGGCAGCGGCGGCGAGCGTCGTGAGATTGACGTCAACAACTTGGTGGAAGAAGCGCTTGGCCTCGCCTATCACGGCGCGCGCGCCCACGATCAGACGTTCAACGTCATGCTGGAACGCGATTTCGCTTCGGGCATCGTGCCGATCGAACTGGCGCCGCAGGATGTGACGCGGGTCTTGCTGAACCTCTTCAGCAACGGGTTCTACGCCGCTACCAAGCAGCGCAAGGAGAGAGGCGACGCAGCGCTCTTTCCCACCTTGAAGGTGACGACGCGCGACCTTGGCGACGCCATCGAG
>JASHUW010000314.1 GCA_030039815.1 Alphaproteobacteria bacterium | reverse complement strand
CCCCAGCGCGGCGCCGCCGAGAAAGGCGATCGTGAATTCGCGCGCGCCGTCCGCGATGTTCAGCTCGCGTCCCGAAACGATCATCGCCAGCAGCACGACGAACAGGGCGATGGCCGCGGCGTCGTTGAGGAGCGCCTCGCCCTCGACAAGGCGCGTCAAGCGCGCCGGCGCACCGACATCGCGGAAGATCGCAATGACGGCGGCGGGATCGGTCGTCGCCACCACAGACCCCAGGAGCAGGCAGACCACGAGCGGCATCCCGGCAAGCGGCCATAGCGCGAAGCCGATCGCCGCGGTCGTCACCAGCGTCGCGACGATCGCCAACAGCAGGATGGGCGCAAGGTCTTCAAGGATGCGGCGTACGTCGCTGGTGATGCCGGCCTCGAACACGAGAAGCGGCAGAAAGACGTAGATGATGGTTTGCGAGGTGACGGGCAGCTCTTGAAACAGCATCGCGGCGCCGTCGAAATGGCCTGACAACGCGATGTGGGAGGCCGCGCTCGACGCCGTGCCGATCGCCACTCCGAACGCCGCGAGCAGCACGCTTGGCGGCAATTTAAGGCGCGCGGCAAGCGGCTGGATGCCGCCGACGACGACCAGCAGCAAGGCGACCGCGAGCAGGACTAGGGCGGCATCGAGCATGGCGAATTATGCCGATGCCCGTCTCCCGGCTCCTACCGAAATCGGACGGGCGAGAGTCGATTTCGTCAGCCCGACAGCGCCCGGTCGAGGTCGTCGATCAAATCCTGCGAATCCTCGATACCGACCGAGAGGCGCAGCAGGTCGCTTGGCACGGGCGTGCCCGGCCCCTCGATCGAGGCCCGATGCTCCATGAGGCTTTCGACCCCGCCCAACGACGTCGCGCGCTTCCAAACCTCGACCCGCGCCGCCGTAGCGATCGCGGCCTGTTCGCCGCCTTTGACGCGGATCGACAGCATCCCGCCGAACCCACCCGTCATCTGCCGCGCGGCGACATCGCGGCCGGGATGGGTCGGCAGACCGGGATAGAGCACCTCTTCGATGCGCGGATGGCGGACCATCGCCTCGGCGACGCGCCGCGCCGAGGCGCAGGCGCGCTCGACGCGCAGGAACAGCGTGCGCATCCCGCGCATCAAGAGATAGGTCTCCATATTGCCGAGGATCGCGCCGCCGCTGCTGCGGCCGGCGACCAGTTTCTGCCAGAACTCGTCGTCGCGCGCGCCGGTCAGCGTACCGGCGATGACGTCGCTGTGGCCGTTCAAATACTTTGTCGCCGAGTGCATGACGATATCGGCGCCCAGTTCGATCGGCCGGGTCAGCACGGGGCTCGCGGTGGTGCTGTCAACGGCGAGCAGCGCGCCCGCCTTGTGGGCGATCTCGGCGGCGCCGGCGATGTCGGTGATCGACCACAGCGGGTTGGCTGGCGTCTCGGCCCAGATAAGCTTGGTGCGCCCCGGCTGCACGGCTGCGCGCAGCGCGTCGAGCGAGCTCATGTCGACGAAATCGGCGGCGATGTGGCCGTCGGCCGCATAGCCGGCGATCCACCGCCGCAGGCTGTGATACATGATTTTCGGCCCGACGATGTGCGCCCCCACCGGCAGCGCGCGGAACACCGTCGTGGCCGCCGCCATGCCCGACGACAGCAGCAGCGACGCCGCTCCGCCTTCGAGCGCGGTCAGCAGTGCCTCCGGCTGGTCGTAGCCCGGGTTGTCGGCGCGCGCGTAGTTGCGCCCGCGACGGTATTGGTTGTCGGGGTCGCGGATATAGGTCGTCGCGGGCTGGATCGGCAGCACCACCGCGCCGGTCTGCGCGTCGGTCCAGCCGAGTCCCTGCGCCGCGAGCGTGGCGGGATGCGGCGGGCGGTTGCTCTTCATCGATGTTGCATCCTTCGAGGCTTTGCTGTGGCAAAGCGGCTCAGGATGAGGGACTTTCCGCACTGCGTCAAAACGCGGTTCAGGCGCCCCAGGTCGCGAACATCATCGCCACCGCGACGGTCATCGCAGCGGTGCACAGCCAGCCCATCGCCCAAAGCGGACGGGGCAGCGTGAAATCGCCCATCACCCGTTTCTGCATCGCCATGACCATGATCATGATCATCAGCGGCACGGCGATCACGCCATTGACGACCGCGCTCCAGAACAGCGCCTTGATCGGGTCGAGGTCGACGAAATTGATGAAGACGCCGACCAGCGTGCCGACCGCGATCGTCGCGTAAAACGCCTTGGCGTCGCGTGGCAGCCGCGACAGTCCGCTCGGCCACTCCAGCGCTTCGCCGATCGCGTAGGCGGCCGAACCCGCGAGCACCGGCACCGCCAGCAGGCCGATTCCGACGATGCCGGCGGCGAACACGGCGAAGGTGAAGTCGCCGGCGATCGGCCGCAGGGCTTCCGCGGCTTGCGCCGAGGTCTGGATGTCGGTGACGCCGCTCGCATGCAGCGTCGCCGCCGTAGTGACGATGATGAACCAGCTGATCAGGTTGGAAAATCCCATGCCGATATAGGTGTCGGCGCGGATGCGGCTGATCTCGCGCGGCGCCTCGTCGGGGGCCTCCAGCAAAGGGTGCTCTTGGGGATCGATGCGCTCCTCCTCCGCTTCCTCGGAGGATTGCCAGAAGAAGCAATAGGGGGTGATCGTCGTGCCCAGCACGGCGACGATGGTGACCACGAAATCGGTGCTCCAGCTCCAGTGCGGAACGACCGTGCTGAGCGCCACCCTTGCCCACGGAACCTTAACCACCAGGGCTGTGGCGACATAGGCGAACAGCGACAGCGACGTCCATTTGAGGATTGCCGCGTAGCGTTCGTAACGCGCGAACACTTCGAGGAGAACGCAGCCGACCGCGAAGAGCACGACATAAAGGTGGGCCGGGCCGGCGATCAACAGATTGGTCGCCGCGCCCATTGCCCCCAGATCGGCGCCGAGATTGAGGATATTGGCGATGAGCAGCAGGGCGACGATCGCGCGCAGCAGCCAGGGCGGATAGTGGGCGCGCAGATTGCCCGCGATGCCGTCGCCGGTGACCCGCCCGATCCTGGCGCTGATCTCCTGGATCGCCGCCATCAGCGGCCACGTGAACAGCATCACCCAGGTCATCGCGAAGCCGAATTGGGCGCCTGCCTGG
>JASHUW010000313.1 GCA_030039815.1 Alphaproteobacteria bacterium | reverse complement strand
TACTCGTGGATGTTCATGGCCGGTTAGGCGGCCACTTGCAGCTTCTTCGCCACCTCGATCAGCTCGCGAACCGCGCCGCAGGATTTGTCAAAATTGGCCTTTTCGTCCGCGTCAAGGCTGATCTCGACGATGCGCTCGACACCGCCCGCGCCCAGCACCACCGGCACGCCGACATAGAGGTCCTTGACGCCATACTGGCCGGAAAGATGCGCGGCGCAGGGCAGCACCCGCTTCTTGTCCAAGAGATAGGCCTCGGCCATCGACACGGCCGCGCTCGCCGGCGCGTAGAAGGCCGAGCCGGTCTTGAGGAAATTGACGATCTCGGCGCCGCCGTCGCGGGTGCGCTGGACGATCTGGTCGACCTTGGCCTGCGTCGTCCAGCCCATCTTGATGATGTCCGGCAGCGGAATGCCGGCGACGGTCGTGTAGCGCACCGAAGGCACCATCGTGTCGCCGTGGCCGCCGAGCACAAAGGCGGTCACATCCTCGACCGACACCCCCAGCTCCTCGGCGAGGAAATAGCGAAAGCGCGCGCTGTCGAGCACCCCGGCCATGCCGACGACCCGGTTGGTCGGCAGCCCGCACGCCTGCTGCAGCACCCAGACCATCACGTCGAGCGGGTTTGTGATGGCGATCACAAACGCGTTCGGGCAATGCTCCTTGATCGCCGCGCCCACCTGGCCCATGACTTTGGTGTTGATGCCGATCAAATCGTCGCGGCTCATGCCGGGCTTGCGCGGCACGCCAGCGGTGACGATCACGACATCGGCACCCTTGATCGCGGCATAGTCGCTCGAGCCGGAAATCGCGGCGTCATAGCCCTCGATCGAGCTGCCCTGGATGATATCGAGCGCCTTGCCTTGCGGCACCCCGTCGACGATGTCGAACAGCACGACGTCGCCCAGTTCCTTCAACCCGATCAACAGGGCAAGCGTGCCGCCGATCTGTCCGGCGCCGATCAGCGCGATCTTCTTGCGTGCCATCGTGTGTCCTCTTGGCTGGATGGGCCGGGTTTAGCGCGATTCCTTGGGGCCGGCAAGGCGGCCCCAAGTCGCGATCAGGTCGGCGCGGCGTCCGCGACGTACGCCTCGCTTTGCATCTCCATCAGCCGCGAGACGGTGCGTTGGAATTCGAAGCTGCCGTCGCCCTCGACATAGATTTCCTGCGGCGGCACCGCGGCCGAGGCGACAAGCAGCGTGTGCGCCTCGTACATCGCGTCGATCAGGATGTGAAAGCGCTGTGCCGCATTGCGGTCGCGCGGGGATAGTCGTGGAATGCCCTCGACCAGAATCGCGGCGAAGCGCTCGACCAGTGCCAGATAGTCGACCGCCGAATGCGGCTGCTCGCACAATTCCGCGAAGCTGAACCAGGCCGTGTGGCCGGCGCAGCGCGGCACCGCGATTGGCCGCGCCATCACCGTCAGCGTCTCGCTGTGCTCCGGCATGCCCTCGGTGAGCTGGTCGAAGGCGTAGGCAAGGGCTTCCGCCGCTCTTCGGTCGAGCGGGCTGAAGTAGACCGGCTTGCCCACCATCCGCGCGAGGCGGTAGTCGCGCCCGCTGTCGAGCTCGACCACATCGAGCCGCTGCTGCAGCAGGTCGATGAACGGCAAAAAACGATCGCGCTGCAGCCCGTTCTCGTAAAGCCGCGACGGGTGACGGTTCGAGGTGGCGACCACCACCGTCCCGCCGTCGAACAGCGCGCGAAACAACCGTTCCAGGATCATCGCATCGGCGATGTCGTTGACCTGGAATTCGTCGAAACACAACAGATGCGCCTCGGCCGCGATCGCGGCGGCGACGCGCAGGACCGGCTGACGCGAGCGGGCGCGGCGCTCGATCTCCATGCGGTCATGCACTTCGAGCATGAAGGCGTGAAAATGCACTCGGCGCTTCTGCGCGACCGGCGCCGTCGAAAAGAACAGATCCATCAGCATCGATTTGCCGCGCCCGACCGGGCCCCACAGATAGAGTCCGTTCGGCGCCGGGGGCGGCCCGCCGAACAGCCGTCCGAGCCAGCCGGGCGCCGTCGGCGCGTGGTTGCGCAGCTCCCGATAGAGCCGTTCGAGATGCTCCGCCGCGCGTGCCTGCGCCGCGTCGGGGCGAATATCGCCGGTGGCGCAGCGCTTTCGGTAAAGCGCGAGCGGTCCGACGGCAATCTCGCCGGGTTGCAGATCGTTCCCCATCGCGTTCGTGGTTAGCCGAGGATCACCGCGATATCGCCTTCGTCGATCGCTTCGCCCTCGGCGACGAGGATTTCCTTGACGATCCCGGCGCGCGGCGCGAGCAGTGGAATCTCCAGCTTCATCGATTCGAGAATGATGAGGGGGTCTTCCTCGCCGACGCTGTCGCCGACCGCGACCTCGATCTTCCACACCGAGCCGGCAATCTCGCTCTTCACCCGCAGATCGGCCATGTCCGTCGCCCGCTCCCCTCGCTTCGTACCCCGGCGGTACGCGATTCCGCCATTGCCCGAATTACTCTAAGCTGTCGCGGCCTTTGGCAAGGGAGGCGGCGATGCCCGATGGACAAAATACCCATGGTCAGAACACCAACGGCCGCGACGGGGCGCGCAGCACCACCGAGGACGACATCACCGCTGCCGTGCTGGCACGCTTCGCGGCGACGCCTGAGCCGCGCCTGAAGCAGATCATGCTGGCGCTCATCAAGCACCTGCACGCTTTCGTCAAGGAAGTCGAACTGACCGAGGCCGAGTGGTTCCAGGCGATCGAGATCCTCACCGAAGCCGGCAAGATGTGTAGCGACAAGCGCCAGGAGTTCATCCTCTTCTCGGACACGCTCGGCGTGTCGATGGTGGTCGACCTGCTGGGCCATCGAAAGCCGGAGGGCGCGACCGAATCGACCGTGTTCGGGCCGTTCCACCGCCTCGGCTCGCCCGATTTGCCGCCGGGCGGCAATATCGCGCATCGCGATACGGTCGGCGTGCCAACGCTGGTCAGCGGCCGCGTGCTCGATCTCGACGGCAAGCCGATCGTCGGCGCGCTGCTCGACGTGTGGCAGACCCAGTCGAACGGGCTCTACGATTCGCAGGACGAGCACCCCGACGAGCTTCACATGCGCGGCAAGTTCCGCACCGACGCCGAGGGGCGGTATCTGATCCGCACGGTGCGGCCGGTCAACTACCCGATCCCTTCCGACGGCCCGGTCGGCGCGATGCTCAAGGCCACCGGCCGGCATCCGATGCGCCCGGCGCATATCCATTTCGTGGTGATGGCCGACGGGTACGAGCCGGTGACGACGCATATCTTCGACCGCACCGACCCTTATCTCGAAAGCGATGCGGTGTTCGCGGTCAAGGAGTCGCTGATCTGCGATTTCGTGCGTCATGAGGCGCCGACCGCCGAGGCGGCGCGGCTCGGCATTGCCGGGCCGATGTTCACCGCCAACTTCGATTTCGTGCTGAAGCCGACGGGCGTCGCCGCGCGAATCGATGTGCTCGACGCGCAGCGTCGTCTCGCGGCATTGGGCGCGCGGGCTTGAGTTAACCATCGGCACACACCGAATCTCGCCATGATCAAGGCGCTACGGCCGATCTTCACGGAAAGTTAAGCATAGGCGTTTACCACGTTTGCCGGAGTTGGTTCGTGACACGAGGTTGGGGGACCAGATGTCGATTATCGATGCGCCGGTTGCGTCAGTCGCGGACACACGCGAGACCGGGGCCGAAGCGGAGCAGTTGACCGGGCGCGAGCGCCGCGAAAGCGAGCGTGCCATTCGCTACTGGGAGAAAAAAGTCCAGCGGCTCGGCAAAAGCGCGACCGTCGCCGCGCTCGATCTCGGCGATATCAACACCGAGGCTTGGTCGCATCGCTTCGTGATCGCGGTCGATCCAGTGGTCGAAAATTCATCGCTGCTGCTGTATGGCTCGGATTTCGCCAAGCTGCTCGACCTGCCGCCCAAAGGCACGCCGCACGTGCCCATGGTGCGCCAGCTGCCGCGCCATCTGTCGAGCGTCTTCATGCAGGGCTGCGGCGACGCACACCAGAGTCGCCAGCCGATCCGCATGGAAGGCGAGGTCGCCCGCCCTGACGGCAAAACCGAACTCTATCGCGCCGCCTTCATCCCGGTCGGGGTCAAGGAGAATTCGCTCACGCATCTCGCCTTCGGCGCCTTCAACAGCTGCGTTGCCGACCGTCAGCTGGCGGCTTAACCGACCGTTGTCATTCCGGGCCGCCCGGAGGGCCGAGCCCGGAACGGTCAGGCTAGCTGATCAGCACCCGCGCCTTGTCGGCGAGGCCTAGCACGCGCCGCCAATAGGTAGCGAACCGCGCGTCTTGGGTCTGGCCACGCACATAGCGGATGAAGATCTGCTGGATGATGACCGCGAGCTTGAACGCGGCGAACACCTGGTACCAGAGGATGTCGTCGACATCGGCGCCGGTCTCCGCGGCGTAGCGCTCGATCGCCTCGGCGCGGGTCGGGAAACCCTCGCGCCAGGTCGGCATCGCCGCGATCGTCCGCCATTCCGGATCGTCGCCGGGCTCGACCCAGTAATTGAGCACATAGCCGAGATCGGCGAGCGGATCGCCCTGAGTACACATGTCCCAATCGAGCACCGCTGTGATGCGCGCCGGATCGGCGGCATCGAGCAGGCAATTGTCGAGCCGGTAGTCATTGTGCAGCAACGCGCCGGCGCGCTCCTTCGGCAGGTTGCGCGCGAGCCAATCGAGCGCCGGTGCCATCCCTTGGCGCGAGCGCTCCTCCTCTGGCCCGCCAAGCGACCCCTCCCAGCGCCGCCTCCAGCCGGAGAGCTGTCGCTCGAGATAGCCGTCGACCCGGCCGAGTCCGTCAAGACCGATCTCCGCTGCATCGACAAGGTGCAGACCGGCCAGCGCGTCGATCAGCGCCAAGCCGATGCGGTGGTTGAGCTCGGGTCGGCCGGCGAACTCGTGCGGGACATCGTCGCGGATGACAAACCCGTGTCGCCGCTCCTCGACGATGAAAACGGCGCCGATGATGCTTTCGTCCTCGCACAGCAAGAGGCTCTGTGGCGCCAGCGGGAAACGCCGGTGCAGCACCGACAGCACGCGATACTCGCGGCGCATGTCGTGGGCACCGGGCGGGATCGGCCCCAAGGGCGGCCGGCGCAACACGAACTCTTTCTCTCCGAAGCGGACGAGATAGGTGAGGTTGGCTTTGCCGCCGTGGAATTGCGCGACCCACAGCTCGCCTTTCGCACCTGGCAAATGGGTGCGCAGATATGGTTCGAGCCGCGTCGTATCGATCCGCTCGTCGGGCCGCTCGGCGATCAGCTCCGCCGCCTCTAAAGCCGATGGAGATTGCATTTTCTCCCTGCGTGGTTCGAGACGGCATGCTGCGCACGCCTTCTGACCATGACGGTTGTTCTTAGCGGCATCAAACACGTCATCTTGAAGAGTGCCGCAAGGCCATTATTTCCGCAGCTCGACGCGCGCGACCGCTCGCTTATGCACCTCGTCCGGCCCGTCGACGATACGCATCACCCGCGAGCGCGCCCAGGCGTAGGCGAGCCCAAAATCCTGGCTCACCCCGGCGCCGCCATGCGCCTGGATCGCGCGGTCGATCACGGCGAGCAGCATTTTCGGCGCCACCACCTTGATCATCGCGATCTCGGCCTGCGCCACCTTGTTGCCGACCGTGTCCATCATGTGCGCGGCCTTCAGGGTCAGCAGCCGCGACTGCTCGATCTCCATCCGCGAATCGGCGATCCATTCGCGGATCACCCCTTGGTCGGCGAGCGGCCGACCGAACGCGACCCGGCTTTTAACCCGCGCGACCATCGCTTCGAGCGAGCGTTCGGCGAGCCCGAT
>JASHUW010000312.1 GCA_030039815.1 Alphaproteobacteria bacterium | reverse complement strand
AAGAAACCGTGCAAGACATCCTGCGCCACTGGCGCGGCTCGCGTCGGGGCGTACAGCAGTATGAGGTCGATATCGCTCGAGTAGTTGAGCTCGCCGCCGCCGAGCTTGCCCATGCCGAGGACGATGAGTCCGCTCTCCTCGGGTGGCGCGGCGGGCTGCGGCGCGCCTGGCGTCGCCCGCAACAGATAAGCGAGGGCGGCGTCGATCGCGGTCTCGGCGAACCGCGTCAGCGCCGCCATCTGCTGTTCGAGCGTCCACGCTCCGGCCAGCTCCGCGAGCGCCACTGTCAGCGCGACGCGTCGCCGTGCGACGCGCAGCCGGCTCATCAACGCCGCCTGATCGTCATCGATTGGCCGCTTTGTCTCGGCAATGACGGCGGCAAACGCCGCGTCGGCACCGTTTTCGACCAGGCTCGTGAGGAACGCCCATTCGCGGACAGCCACCCCGGTGAGGAACGGGCTGTTGCCGAAGATCGCGGCGAGCAGCGCCCGGCCCGCCGCGGTCGTGCTCCAGGCATGGGCGGCCGCGGCAGCGTCGCCGGCCTCGGCCAGCGCCTCGTCCCAGGCGCTTTGGCCGAGCGCATGAAGGCGCGCATCGGCGGGCAGGGGCAGCGCGCCGCCGTCGCGGGCGCTTTCAGGGGAGAGGTGCGATAACAGCTTCACCGCGCGGTTCCGGCGATGGACGCGACACTGGGCCGCCCCTCGGTTCCGGTCAAGCCCGCGCCCGCGTGCTGCGGCGCGGCCATGCTCCGGTCCGGCACCGCGTGCGGCGGACGCCGGCGCAGCATGTCGTGCATCACGGCCACCGGCTGCTCGTCTGGCTCGGCAGCGTCGCGGCGGTGGTCATCCTGATCGCGGCCGCCGGCTTCTGGCGGTTGCTGGAAGGACCGGTCGAGCTCGACCGGCTGGTGCCGTATGTCGAGCAGGCGCTGCAGCGTTCCGGCGCCGGGATCGGCGTCGGCGTGACCGGGGTCAGCATCGGCATCGATCCCGACACGCATCAGCTGGATCTGCTCGCTCGGAACGTCCGGTTATCGCTGCCGAGCGGCGAAAAGCTCGCCAATTTCCCGGAGATGGCGACGAGCTTCAGCCTTGCCGCCATGCTGCGCGGCCGCATCGAACCCACCCGGCTCGTTGTCCAGCACCCGGTATTGGCGCTGACCCGCGACGCCGACGGCGCACTGAGCCTGCGCATCGGCAATCCCGACCCGGCGGCCGCCGGGTCCGGGCTGCGCGATGCGCTGGCGCTGTTCGCCCCGTTGCGGCCGGACACGCCGTGGAGCCGGCTGCGCCAGATCACGATCCGCGACGCGACGATCCTGATCGACGACCGGATGAGCGGAAAGGTGTGGCGCGCCGACCGCGCCGCCGCGACGCTGCAGCGCAGCGCCGCCGGCGCCACCGGCGACATGTCGTTCGCCGTCGCGCTCGGCGACAACACGCCGGAGCTTCACGCCACCTACCGCTATGCCGCGCCGGCGCATCAGCTTGACGTCGAGCTGTCCATCGCCGGTCTCGACCCCGCGGCCCTGGCGCCGCTGTCGCCCGCGCTCGCGCCGCTCGCGAAGGTGGAATTTCCCATCTCCGGCACCGCCGACATCCATTTTGATGCGGCGACCGGCACGGCCGAAGGCGGACGCCTCGACCTCGGCTTCGGCGCCGGCGAGATCGACACCGACCTGCTGGCCAGCGGCAGGCTGCCGGTGGCGCAAGGCGAGCTGCACGCCGACTACGCGCCCGACAGCGCCGAACTGCGCCTCGAACGGCTGGCGCTCGACCTGCACGGCGGCACGACGCTGGTGGTCAGCGGCAGGCTCGACGGGCTGGCGCCGCACCTCGTCAGCACCGGCGTCCCCTGGTCGTCCAGCCCTTGGCCGGCAAGCCTCGCCGGGATGCTCGGGGTCACGGTGACGCATGTGCCGGTCGGACGGGTCCCCGCCTTGTGGCCGGCCGGCGTCAGCCCCGGCGGGCGGAAATGGGTCGCCGCCAACTTGCCCGAGGGCATGCTCGATGAGATGGCCGTGCAACTCGGCCTCAAGATCGACCCGGCGACGCTCGCCGTCGACTTCGCCGATCCGCGCGGGACGATGCGCTTTCACGACCTGACGGTCGATTACTTCAACGGCCTGCCGCCGGTGAAGAAAGTCGGCGGCACCGCGACGCTCGACGGCAGGCGGCTCGACTTCGCCGTCGCCGGTGGCGCGCTGAAGTCGCTGAAGGCGACCGGCGGCACGGTCAGCATCACCGATATCGGCGCGCCGGTCGAAACCCTGACGGTCGATGTCGGGCTTTCCGGCGCCTTGCAGGACGCGCTCGATGTCCTCGACGCAAAGCCGCTGCACTACGCGCATGAGGCCGGCATCGACCCGACGCGGGTCGGCGGCAAGCTTGACGCGCAACTGCATTTCAAGCTGCCGCTGCTCGCCAGCCTGAAGCTCGCCGATGTCGATTACGGCGCCAAGGCCATGCTGGACGGCGTCTCCTACCAGAAGGTGGCGTTCGACCGCCCGCTGACCGACGGCAACTTCGCGCTCGAGCTCGGCCATGACGGCGTCCACGCCAAGGGCGGCGGCAAGTTCGACGGCTCGCCGGCGACGATCGACGGCAATCTCTATTTCCATCCCAAGGCCGGGCCGCGCATCGACTACCGCATCGGCCTCACGCTCGACGACGCGGCGCGCGAGCGCCTGGGCTGGGATTTCGTCGAGGGACGGGTGTCCGGTCCGGTCGGGCTCGATCTCGATTACATCGTGCCGAACGCCGGGGCACGCTCGGAGGTCGACGCCAGCCTCGACCTCGACGCGGCGAGCCTCGACCTCGACGAAGCCGGATGGCGCAAACCGGCGCAAGCGCCGGGCAGCGCGAAGCTGGTCGTTGCGCTCAATAACGATGTGGTGACCGGCATTCCCGACATCGCGATCAAGGCGGCAGGGCTCGACGGCAGGTTCGCGGTGGCCCTGAGCCACGACGACGGCAGCCTCGACCGGGTCGACATCCGCCGCCTGATCGTGGCCGACGACGATTTCGGCGGCACGGTCAGCCGTCGTCCGGACGGCGGGTGGCAGGCGGATATCCACGGCGCGCGGCTCGACATCCATCGCGCCGCGAAACGCGCGCTGGAAAGCGACAAACCGACTGGCATGACGCCGCTGGCGATCAGCGCGCATGTCGCGGAACTGGTGCTGGGGCCGCACCGCGCGGTGCGCAACGTGTCGGCGACGCTGCTGCGCGATCATGGCGGCTGGCAGACCATCGACATCGACGGCCGCTACGCCAATGGCCACGACATCACCCTGACGCTCGGCGGCGGCAGGCTGCATGTGGCGTCGGACGACCTCGGCGCGAGCTTTGCGCTGTTCGGCATCGCCGACAATGTCGTCGGCGGCAAGCTCGCCGTCGACGGCACGCTCAGCGAGCAGGACGGGCACCGGGTGCTGCGCGCGCATCTCGAAGGCACCGACTACCGGTTGGTGCGCGCCCCCGCGCTCACCCAGCTGTTGTCGCTGACTTCGCTCGACGGCATCGCCGCAATGCTGTCGGGCTCTGGCATTCCTTTCACCAATCTGCGCGGCGATGTCGGCTTTTCGCGCGGCGTCATCTCGTTGAAGCGAGTGATCGCCTATGGCGGCGCGCTCGGGGTCAGCGCCAAAGGCTGGCTCAATCCTGGCGAGGACCAAATCGACGTTGACGGCACCTTGGCCCCGGCCTACGCGCTCAATTCGGTGCTGGGGAATTTCCCGGTGCTCGGCTCGCTGCTGATGGGCGGCGAAGGGCAAGGCCTGTTCGCCGCCCGCTTCCATCTCGGCGGTTCGAACGACAACCCCACGGTGACGGTGAACCCGCTATCCGCGCTGACCCCGGGCCTGCTGCGGCATCTGTTCGACCCGTTCAGCGATCTCGACCAGCCCGGCGCCGCGCCACAGCCGGATGCGACGCCGCAACGCGACGCGGGGCATTAGCGACCAGGCGTGAGCTCATGGCAGGTTCTAAAGAGCCCGCACCATCACGTGGCGCTTGCGGCCGGCGCTGAGCTTCGCCTGACCGGCCGCATCGAGGTCGCCGAGCGACACCGGCTGCGTCTCGCTGGCGATCACCGCGTCGTTGAGCCGCGCGCCGCCGCCTTTGATCAGCCGCCGCGCCTCGCCGTTCGAGGTCGCGAGGCCGGCGCGCACGAACAGCTCAAAGGCCGGCACCCCGCGCGCCAGCGCATCGCGCTCGACCGCGAGCTGCGGCAGGCTTTCGCCAATCCCGCCTTCGCCGAACACCGCCTCGGCGGTCTTCGCCGCCTCCGCGGCGGCGGCGCGGTCGTGGCACAGCGCGGTCGCCTCGGTCGCGAGGATTTTCTTGGCCTCGTTGATCTCGCTATCGCGCAGCTTTTCCAGCTGCGCGATCTCGTCGAGCGGCAATTCGGTGAACAGCCGGAGGAAGCGGCCGACATCGTCGTCCTCGGTGTTGCGCCAGTATTGCCAGTACTCGTAGGGGCTCAGCCGATCGGCGTTGAGCCACACCGCGCCGCCGAGGCTCTTGCCCATCTTGGCGCCCGAGGCGGTCGTCATCAGCGGCGTCGTCAGTCCGAACAGCGTCTTGCCGACCACCCGCCGGCCGAGCTCGACCCCGGCGACGATATTGCCCCACTGGTCGGAGCCGCCCAGCTGCAGCACGCAGCCGAAGCGCCGGTTCAGCTCGACAAAGTCGTAGGCCTGGAGGATCGGATAGTTGAATTCGAGAAAGGTCAGCGGCTGCTCGCGGTCGAGCCGCAGCTTGACGCTGTCCTGCGTCAGCATGCGGTTGACCGAGAAATGCCGACCGATATCGCGCAGCAGCGGGATGTATTTGAGCTCGTCGAGCCAATCGGCGTTGTTGACCATGATCGCGTCGGAGGGCCCGTCGCCGAAGGCGAGGAACTTGGTGAAGGTCTGGCGGATGCCGGCCATGTTCTGCGCGATCTGCTCGTCGCTGAGCAGCGGGCGCGCCTCGTCGCGAAACGACGGGTCGCCGATCCGCGTCGTGCCGCCGCCCATCAGCGCGATCGGCTTGTGACCCGATTGCTGATAGAGCCGCAGCAGCATGATTCCGACAAGATGGCCGACATGCAGGCTGTCGGCGGTACAATCGTAACCGAGATAGGCGGTCACCGGCCCGGCGAGAAGCAGCGCGTCGAGCGCCGCCTCGTCGGTGCATTGTTGGATGAAGCCGCGCTCCTGGGCGGCGACGAGAAAAGGCGATTTTGCGGACATGACGGCTTCATCTAGCACAAATCGTCCCGGGAATGTGATCTCGGCGCTGGGGCTGATGAGCGGCACCTCGCTCGACGGCATCGATGTCGCGGCGATCGACAGCGACGGCGAGGCCACGGTCGTGACCGGGCCGGCGCTGACCATCCCCTACCCTGACGACTTCCGCGAGCGTCTGCGCGGCGTGCTGGGCGGGATCGGCCCCGTCGCCGAGGTCGAGGCGGAGCTGACCCGGCTGCATGCCGCGGCCGTCGCCGCGTTCCGCGCGCGCCACCCGCGAATAAGCTGCGAGCTGATCGGATTTCACGGCCACACGATCCTGCATCAGCCGGAACACCGCCGCACTTGGCAGATTGGCGACGGAGCGCTGTTGGCGCGGCTCACAGGCTGCGATGTGATCGGCGATTTTCGCGGCGCCGATGTCGCCGCCGGCGGCGAAGGCGCGCCGCTGGCGCCGCTCTATCACGCCGCGCTTGCCGCGCCGCTCGAAAAGCCGCTCGTCGTGCTCAATCTCGGCGGGGTCGGCAACGTTACGTGGATTGGCGAGAAAGCGGCCGACATCCTCGCCTTCGACACCGGGCCGGGCAACGCGATGCTCGACGACTGGGTCCGCCGCCATACCGGGCAGCCGGCCGATCTCGACGGCGCGCTGGCGCGCAGCGGGCGGGTCTCGACTTCACATGTGGCGCGGTTCCTGGCCGCGCCCTATTTCGCGCGCCGGCCGCCGAAATCGCTCGATCGCGATGCGTTCGCCGCCTTCGTGCCGCACGACCTTCAGCTAGCCGACGGCGCCGCGACGTTGACCGAGATGACCGCTGCCGCGGTCGCCGCTGGACGCGCGCATTTTCCCTCTCCGGCGCGCGAGTTTCTGGTCACCGGCGGCGGCCGCCACAACCCGGCGATCATGGCGGCGCTGGCGCGGCTGCTTGGCGTGCCGGTGCGCCCGGTCGAGGCGGTCGGCTGGAACGGCGACGCGCTCGAGGCGCAAGCCTTCGCCTATCTCGCGATCCGCTCGGCTCGCGGCCTGCCGCTGAGCCTGCCGACCACCACCGGTGCGCCGAGCTCGATCACCGGCGGGCGATTGTTCAAGGCTAGATGAGCTAACTGCGTCCTTCGAGGCTTCGCTGACGCGAAGCACCTCAGGATGAGGGACGTTCTTGATGCCATCCTCTGGCCGCCCTCATCCTGAGGCGCGACCACCGGGCCTGACCGGTGGGAACCTCGAAGGACGCACCGACGGAACTGCTGCGTCACTTCACGACCACCGTTCCCACCATATGCGGGTGGATCGAGCAGAAATACTTGTAGGTACCCGGCTGGTTGAAGGTGAACGAGAACTTGTCGTCGGTGTCGAGCGCGTCGGACTTGAAGGTCTTGCCGCCGTCGGCGCTCGTCACCGTGTGCGGCTCCTCGTCCTTGTTGACCCAGGTCACCTTGGTGCCCGGCGCGACGATGGTCAGCGCCGGCGCGAAGGAGAAATTGTCGATGGTGACGGTGGCCGGCTGCGCCGCCGCGATCTGCGGCGGCGCGTCGGGATCGGCGGCGTAGGCGGGAAGGCCCGGGGTGGGACAACCCAGCGCGAGCAGCCCCATCGCGGCGAGCGGCAGCGCCCGCTGTTTCGGAAAACACATCATTCTTTCCTCCAATTCAGCGCTCGTTCGTCACCCCGACGAAGGTCGGGGCCCAGGGTTCAGCTGCACGAGCGGCCGCGAGCTGGATTCCGGCCTTCGCCGGAATGACGAGTGAGTTATCCGAGCGTCTCGTCGGTGAGCTTCGGCGCCGCGGACGGCGCAAAGGCGATCTCGCGAATGCCGAGCACCGATCTGAGCTTGTCGGCCGCCACCTTCATCGGGCCGGGATTGGGCGCGGCGCCCGCCGCCGGCTGCGGAAACGCGGTCGACATCGCGGTCTGGAACGTGACCTTGCCCTCGACCTTCTGCACCACCTGGTGGATATGGCCGTTGAGCACGGTCACCGAGCCGAACGGCTTCAGATAGGCGAAAGCCTGGTCGGCGTCGCCAGTGGTCCAACCCCATTGCGGGTAGATCGACCACAGCGGGATATGCGCCATGACGACGACCGGCGTCGACGAGCTCTTGCCCTTGAGATCGGCCTCAAGCCATTCGAGCTGATCCTTGCCGAGCGTGCCGCCGGTCGCGGGGCCAAAGCCGATGACATTAACCAGCGCGACAAAATGCACCCCGCCCTGGTCGAAGCTGTACCAGCCGCCTGGCGTCGCGCCCTTGCCGCCGAAGCGCGCGAAGAACATCTTGCCGTCGTCGCCGATCACGTCGTGCTCGCCCGGCACGTAGTGCACGTCGAGCTTGGCGCCCTTGATGAGCTGGTCGGCGGTGTCGAACTGCTCCGGCTTCGACAGATGGCTGACATCGCCGGTGTGGATCATCATCGCCGGCTTCAGCGCCGTCGCCTTGTCGAGCGCGGCCTGCAGGGTGGCGTTCGGGTCGGGGTTGGCGTCGGCCTTGAAGCCGATATGCGAGTCGCTGATCTGCACAAAGGTGAGGCTGCCCTCCGCCGCCAGCGCCGGGCCGCCAAGGCCCATGCCGAACGGCACGGCCTTGGGCACGCCGCCGACGACCGTCCAGGCGATGCCGCTGCCGGCCCAGGCCAGGCATTTCATAAAATCGCGCCGTGAATTGATCTCGGAACTCATCTCGCCGCTCCCGTGGGTTGCCAGTGAATTGGCTGTCGGCGAGGGAGACCGGCGCGCCGCGCGATTTATTCGGAGGCCGCGAAAAAATTTCTGCGCGAAACTTTATGACGGGCGAGAATAAAACCGACCGCGGCGCGATCATACGCCATTGGCAGCATCTGCCTGGCTCGCGGTTCGAGCTCGTGAGGAGAATGCCCCCTTCATCGCGTGACGACACGTTC
>JASHUW010000311.1 GCA_030039815.1 Alphaproteobacteria bacterium | reverse complement strand
GCGAGATGAGGCGTGTCGCTCGGCGGGATTCCGGCGGTTTTGGCGATCGCCTCGATCTGCGCGTCGGTCAGCTTGATGCCGTAGAACTTGTCGTAGAAATCCGCCATCAGGCTGCGCAAATCGTCCTGCGACTCGCCGGGATAGAAGATCTGCGACAGCCAATAGAGGCCGATCAACCGGTTGACCCCTACCGGATCGTCAATCCAGCCAAACGGCTCGGACGGTTCGAGGAAAAGCTTGTGATTGCGCACCGCCGCAAGGCTGCTCCACGCGGGATTGCGCAACGCCGTCGCATAAAAACTGCGGTCTTCGGCGATGATAATGTCGGGGTTCCAGTCATGCAGCTGCTGCGGCGTGACGGTCGGTGGAGCGCCGGGAGCGAGTGCGCTCGCGACATTCATCGCGCCAGCGGCTTCGATGGAAGCGGCTGCTTCCGAGCCGGGAAGCGCGGTCTCCAGCCCGCTCGCGCCGCGCGCGTAGTAGACGCGCGGGCGCTGGTTCGCCGGCTGGATCAAGAGCCGACCGCGCAGCGCGTTGATCGCATGCTCGGCCGAGCCGGCGAGATCGTCGCCGCGGTCGGCGACCCCGAGCAGCCGCCCGACAACCCGCAGCATCGTCGGGGTGCGGTCGAGACTGTTGTCGATCAGTAAATACGGAACGCCTGTCGCCTGCGTGGTCTGGTCGGCGAAGGCGACCCGCGCCGGCGTTACCGGCCCGGCATCGATGATCAGATCGGGGTGCACGCGGGTCACTGTCGCCGCGGCGTTCGCCCCGGGCAACGGGCCGACAACGGGAACCCTTCCGTCACGCGGTGCGAGGCCGCGTGGCAGCCCGGAATCGAGCGCGGCGAGCTTGTCTTTATCGAGCACGAGGACCAGCACCTCGGCCGCGCGGTCGGCTGGCATCACGCGATTGATTTGCGCGGGCAGCACGACGATTCGCCCGGCCGAGTCGGTGAACTCGCCGGCCGCGACGGCAGGCAGCCCGCCAAAAGCGCAAGAGAGAAAGGCCGCGGCGATCGCGGCACGCAAACAAAGCGACATCGGCGCCCTCAACGCGAACCGGAGGTTGGAGCGACTATAACCGCCGGGAGTCGTGTGGCAAGCGCGCGGACATCGGCGGTCTCCGCGACGCGTGGCGACACCGATCCTGTGTTAAAGTCGCCAGGTTGACGACACGGGTTCGACGATGGATTTCTCCTCCGCCACGATTCTCTCGCTCGGCGATATCATGCCCGGCCGCTTCGCTCATGGCCGGCTCGCGCGAGCCTCACTCGATGCGCCGGCGGGGGTGGGCTGATGCTGGTCGTCACCGGCGGCGGCGGCTTTATCGGCTCGGTGCTGGCCTGGGCGCTCAACGAGGCCGGCCGCGCCGACATCGTTATCGTCGATCGCTTTGGCAGTGACGAGAAATGGCGCAACATCGCCAAGCGCGATTTCTTCGAGATCGTCACGATCGAGGCGCTGCCGGGCTGGCTGGAGCGCTACGGCGGCGAGGTCGAGGTGGTGTTCCACCTCGGCGCCAATTCCTCGACCACGGAGCGCGACGCCGATTTCGTCATCGAGACCAATCTCAACGCGTCGATCGCGCTGTGGCGCTGGTGCGCCACGCAGGCCAAGCCCCTGATCTACGCCTCGTCTGCGGCGACCTATGGCGACGGTACGCAAGGCTTCGACGATGCCGGCGGGCTCGCCGAGTTCAAGCGGCTGAAGCCGATGAACCTCTACGGCTGGTCGAAGCACGCTTTCGACTTGTGGGCGTTGCGCGAGGCGGCCAGGGGCCACGCGCCGCCGCTCTGGGTCGGGCTCAAATTCTTCAATGTCTTCGGCCCCAACGAGTACCACAAGGCCGAGATGATGAGTCTTGTCGCCAAGAACCACGCGAAGATCGCGGCGGGCGAGACGATCCGGCTGTTCAAGTCGCACCGGCCTGGCATCGCCGACGGCGATCAGAAGCGCGACTTCGTCTACGTCAAGGATTGCGTCGCGGCATTGCTGTGGCTGTGGCGGCACGCCAAGCAGAGCGGCATCTACAATATCGGCAGCGGCGAGGCGCGCAGCTTCCGCGAGCTGATCGAGGCGACCGGCATGGCCTGCGGCGTGCGGCCGAAGATCGATTATGTCGATACGCCGCCGGAAATCCGCTCGAACTATCAGTACCTCACCGAGGCCAAGCTCAGCCGCCTGCGCGCCGCCGGCTACAACGCGCCGTTTACGTCGCTGGAGGACGCGGTTCGGGATTTCGTGACAAACTACTTGGCAACGTCGGATCCGTATCTCTGAATATCCCCCTCCGTCCCTGCGGCGGAGAGGTTAGGTGAGGTGGGTGGTTCCAGAGGCGTTCGAACACCCCGACTCCACCTTCTAGCGCTTCGCGCCGATCCTCCCTCTCCCCCTGACGGGTGGCGAGGAACCAGAAACAGGGAGGCATCCATGACCGAGCACCGCAACTGGGTCGGCACCTGGACCGCCGCGCCGGCGCCCGCCGAGGGTGTCGCGCTCGCCAATATCACGCTGCGGATGACGCCGCGCGTCAGCATCGGCGGCGACACCGTGCGGGTGCGCATCTCCAACGCCTATGGCGTGCGTCCGCTGCGGATTGGCGCGGCGCACATCGCGCTGCGCGGCGAGGCCGCGACGATCGTACCCGGCTCGGATCGCATGCTGACCTTTGGCGGCGAGCGACAAGCGACCATCGCCGCGGGCGCGGTGCTGGTCAGCGACGTGGTGGCGCTCGAGGTCAAGCCGCTCGCCGACCTCGCCGTGAGCTTTTTCCTGCCACAGGATTTGCCCGCGGCCTTCGGCATCACCGGCCGCTACGCGCGCCAGACCAATTACATCTCGCCGGTCGGCGACTTCACCGCCGAGACGGCGATGCCGGTCGGCAAGCTCACCGACGACTGGTATTTCCTCTGCGGCGTCGATGTCGTCGCGCCAAAGGAGGCGCTCGGCGTCGTCGCGGTCGGCGACTCGCTGACCGACGCCAACATCTCGACCCATGATGGGCATCACAGCTGGCCGTCGCAGCTCGCACGACGTCTCATCGCAAAGGGCGGCCGGCCGATCGCCGTGATGAACCAGGGGCTCGGCGGCAACCGCATCCTGCACGATGTGCGCGGCGACAGCGGCCTCAAGCGCCTCGACCGCGATGTCATCGCGCAGCCCGGCGCGACGCATTGTATCATCATGCTCGGCACCAACGACCTCAGAAACCGCGGCGCCGACCCGGCGCAGGAAGTCACCGCGCCACAGATGATCGCCGGGCTCAAGCAGCTTGCACTGCGCGGGCAGTCGGCCGGCATCAAGATGATCGGCGCGACGCTGACCCCGTTCTGGAACGAGACCTTCCTGCCCGGCGCGTGGAACCCGCGGCGCGAGGCGGTGCGCGAGGCGGTCAACGCCTGGCTGCGCGAGGCGACGGCGTTCGACGCGCTGGTCGATTTCGATAAGGCGCTGCGCGATCCCGAGAACACGCTGCGCATGCTGCCGAAATACGATTGCGGCGACCACCTGCACCCGAGCGATCTCGGCTATCGCGCGATGGGCGACGCGATCGACTTCGCGCTGTTCGATTAAGCGAGGCGTTCTGCGGATTTTGCGCCGCCGGGCGACGGCCGCTGTCGGTGCCATTGCGTCGTTCGGCCGCTGATAGGGGCCGTCAGCCCAAGCTCTTTGCGGCCGGTTTTCTCATCCTTCCCCGGCGATTGACCCATCGATCTCGGTCAGCAATTGGCCGAATGCCGTCGGGACAGCAATTCCCAGACGCATCCCACGATTTCCCGGGTGTTAAAGGGTTTTGAGACGAAGTCATCCAGCTTGGGATCGTCCCAGCGGTATTCGCCCTTACCGGAAACGAATAGCGATTTCAGGCTCGGAAAGCATTTTCTCGCGCGCCTGACGATCTCGACTCCGTCGATCGGCGGCGGCAGCCCGATATCGGTGACGAGGACATCGAAGTCATTGTGCGCGATCAGCTCCAGCGCGGATTGGCCATCCATCGCCACCTGAACCGAAAATCCCTCGCGGCGCAGCACCGATGCGAGCAGGTCGCAGATATCGGGGTCGTCCTCGATGACCAAAATCCTGGGGGCTTCAACGTTCATGCTCCACTCCACTCCCGCTACGAGAGGCCCAACCCTTAATTGCCCTAATCGCACGAAACACCCGTTGGTTCCTCAGTGGTCAAAATTTTTCGCCGTACTGGCGCAACAGAGAACCTCTTTCGCTCTAGATCGTTGTTCTGTCTGTTGAAGATGTCCAGAGCTTCTGTTGTGGAGATATAGAATCGGGTAAATAGGTGACAGGTAATCTGGACCACGTTCCAGCGACGTTGCTCACAGGGGTCAAATCTGAAGATCGAAGGCAAGAACATTGAAGAGGTTAATAAAAATCTCCGGGGCTAGCCAATATGCAAGCACTCCTTTCGGAAATCTTCAACAATAGCGGCCTGTCGCCGCACGGGTTTTGCTTGTTATGGCGGCCGGAGTTGATTTGGCTGCATATCGGATCGGACGCGATTATCGCGTCAGCCTATTACTCCATACCGCTAGCGTTGGCCTATTTCGTGATCAAGCGCCACGATCTTATTTTCGGTTGGATGTTTTGGCTGTTCAGCGCATTCATCCTTGCTTGCGGTACGACGCACGTCTTTGCAATCCTTACGTTGTGGTACCCGATCTACGGGATCGAGGGCGTCATCAAATTTGTGACGGCCGTTGTGTCCCTTGTGACGGCGATGGCGCTCTGGCCGTTGCTGCCTCGCGCATTGGCGCTGCCGTCACCGGCCATGCTCGCCAGGGCTAACGAAGAGCTCTCGGCCCAGATTGAGGAGCACAACAAGGCCTTGGCGACGCTGCGCGAGAGCGAGGAGCGCTATCGCGCGCTTTCGCAAACCTTGCAGCAGGAGGCGATGGAGCGCCGCCGTGCTGAGGACGCCCTGCGCCAGTCGCAGAAGATGGAAGCGGTTGGACAGTTGACCGGCGGTGTCGCGCATGACTTCAACAACCTGCTGACCGTCATCCTTGGCAACGCCTCCGAGGCAAGAAGACTGATCTCCGCAGAGCAAGGGAACTTGGAGAAGCACGTCGCCACGATTGAGCGCGCCGGCGAGCGGGCGGCAACACTCACCAACCGCCTGTTGGCATTTTCTCGGCGTCAGCCACTTGCGCCGCGGACCGTGGACCTCAATCGGCTCGTCTCGGACATGTCCGAGTTGCTGCACCGAACGCTTGGCGAGGCGACGCTGATCGAAACGGTGCTCGGCGCCCGGCTGTGGCTGACGCGGGTCGATCCCAACGCGCTCGAAAACGCACTACTGAACCTCGTCATTAATGCGCGCGATGCGATGCAGCGCGGCGGCAAGCTGACGATCGAAACCGCGAACCTGTATCTCGATGAGAATTACGCAGCGACCGACCCGGAGGTCGTACCCGGTCAATACGTCATGTTGGCGGTCACCGACACCGGCACCGGGATGACCGAGGAGGTGCGTGCCAGGGTGTTCGAGCCCTTCTACACGACGAAACCGATTGGTCGCGGCAGCGGGCTGGGGCTGAGCATGGTGTACGGCTTTGTCCGACAATCAGGCGGACAGGTTCGCATCTACAGCGAAGTCGGCAACGGCACAACGGTCAAGATTTACCTGCCGCGATGGTTTGGAGAAGAGGACCCAACCCAGCCAAATCATAGTATTGCGCGGCAAATTCCGGGCGAGGGCCAGGAGACCATTCTCGTCGTCGAGGACGACGAGGAGGTCCGGTCATACGCCGTGCGAACGCTGCGCAACCTGGGCTATCACGTGCTTGAGGCCGGTAACGCCGAGGAAGCGCTCGGCTTCATACGGGCACAGCGCATCGATCTCCTGTTTACCGATATTGGCCTCCCCAATACTGACGGCCGCCAGCTCGCGACCGGCGCCCGGGAGCTTCAGCCGACCCTCAAAGTCCTCTTCACCACCGGCTATGCCCGCAACGCCATCGTCCACAACGGAATGCTGGATGCCGATGTCGACATGATTCCCAAACCGTTCCGCGCGGAGGCGCTTGGGCGCATCGTCCGACAGATACTCGATCGCCCCACCCCGGATCGGACGTCATAAGGTTTGCCGCGACCTGAAGGCGAGCGCACACTCGCATGAAAGGCCGCCGAAACTCGATCCGGCCGCCAGGCTGAAACCGCCCGGCTAATCCAGCGACGCCACCGCGCGCGAGGCGACACCGCGCGGCAGCAGCACCCAATACTGGCCCTCGGCGTAGAAATCGCTGCCGCGCGCTTGCGCTTCGCGGCCGCTGCCCCAGTAGAAATCGCCGCGTAGCGGGCCGACAATGCCGTCGCCGATGTCCTGCGCGACGACAAGGCGCTGCACCGCGACCGGCCGGTATTTGTCGTGCGCGTCGAGCCAGAGCGGCACACCGAGCGGGATGTAGCGGTGGTCGACCGCGAGGCTGCGTTCGGCGGTCAGCACCGCGCCCTCATAGCCGATCGGCCCGTCGCCTTTCAGCTCCTGGAAGAACACGTAGAGCGGGTCCTTGCTGCGCAATTCCTTGGCCGCGGCCGGGTTGTCGCGCATCCAGGCGCGTACCGCTCTCTCCGAGAACTGCACCTTTGGGATGAGGCCCTGGTTGAGCATCATCTGGTAGATGTCGACGAAAGGTCGGGTGTTGTTGGCCTGGTAGACCAGCCGCTCGAAGCTGCCATCGGGCAGGCGGATGCGGCCCGAGCCCTGCATCTGCAGCACGAAGACATCGTCGGCGCTCTTCAACCACATGATCTCGAGCCCCTTGCCCTTCAGCGCGCCGTCCTCGATCGCGGCGCGATCGAGATACGGCTTGCCGGGGACAAGGTCGGAAGGCGCGCGATAGACCGGGTACTGGTACGGCCCGCCCTGGGTCTTCGAACCGTCGAACTCGGCCTCCCAATAGCCGGTGAAGAGGCCTTTGCTGCTGCCCTGGCTGGCGACCAGCACGGGCATGAAATTGCCCTCGAAAAACTGCCGCGCCGCCGTGTTGTCGCCCGGCCTCACCGCCGTCGCCTCGCGGCACAGCTTCTGCCAATCGCGCACCGCGCCGAAATTGCCGTCGGTCGCTGTCGGGTCGAGCGGCGCGGAAGCAGGCTGCGTCTTGATCCGGGCGCATGACTTGTCGAATGCCGGAAGAGCCTGCGCGACATTGTCGCCCGACCAGCCGGCGAGCCGCGCGAAATCGCTGGGCGCAAAGCTGATCTGGGTCGCACCGGTCACTTGGCTCGACCGCAGCGCTGTCGGCCCCAAAGCGCAGCCCGCGAGAATGCCGCCGATGGCAAGAACCCGCAGACCCGTCCGCACGTTTGACATCGCCGGAGGTTCCATCGAAAGGTTGTGCCATCGTTGTTAACGCCACGCGATAAAGATCGCGTAAACCGGCGAACGAATTATCGCTGGCGCGCGGCTTCAGCCGGCGAGCGCGGACGTGCTTGTAAGCGCGTCCAGGGTTGAGGGAGAAAGCATGACCGCGGTATCGAGCGACAGCGCAAGTCCCAGCCGTCTCCTGCCGCTCTCTGGCATCATCGTCATCGATTTCGGCCAGATCTTTCAGGGTCCCTATGCGACGCTGCTGCTCGCCAAGGCGGGGGCCGACGTCATCAAGATCGAGCCGCCCACCGGCGAGCCGCTGCGCCGTCGCGCGGCGCCGGGCAAGAGCGCGACGCTGCCCTTCGCGATGCTGAACCAGAACAAGCGCGCGGTGACCCTCAACCTCAAGCACGAGAGAGGCCGCGAGCTGCTGTTCCAGATGGTGCGCCGCGCCGATGTGCTGTTGGAGAATTTCTCGCCCGGTACGCTCGACGATCTTGGCGTCGGCTACGCCGTGCTCAAGGAGATCAACCCGCGGCTCATCTATGCCACCGGCACCGG
>JASHUW010000310.1 GCA_030039815.1 Alphaproteobacteria bacterium | reverse complement strand
CGGCGCGGTGGGCGCGGTTGCAGCCGGCTGCGGCGGCGGCAAGGGCGCAATCGATACGGCGGGCGCCGGTTGCCGCGCGGCTGACGGCGCCGCCGCCGCGGGCGGCGTGTCCGGAGAGGACAGGGTCTGTGCGTGCAACAACTGATCAACAGGATCAACGATCGGCTGTTGCGCCCGCGCCGAGAATGCGGCGATCGCCCCTATCGCCGCGACCGTGGCAAATGTTCGAAGTGACATCGCGACCCTGCGGCACCCTGTTCGACACGGTGGAATTTAGCCGCCCCGCCGATGCCGCGATTCGCCCGCGGCTAAGGTCGCGTAAAGGCTCAAGGAAGTCTGAAGCATCATGAGCGCCGCCGGCGCCAAAGGGCGAATCGCGGTGGCGGTTTCGGGTTGCGGTCGCTTGCCGCTTGTTCGCCGTGATTGGCGTGCCTATCTCCTCGGGGCAATCCCGCACGCTCGCTCGGGTCGAGTGCGCCAAGATGAAACTGCTCGTCGTCGAAGACGATCGCGAAACCGCGAACTACCTCGTCAAGGGACTCTCGGAAAGCGGCTATACCGTCGACCAGTCGGGCGACGGACGCGAAGGGCTCTATCTCGCCAGCTCGGGCAGCTACGACGCTATCATCCTCGACCGCATGCTGCCGGGGATGGACGGCCTGGCGATGCTCGGCGCGCTGCGCGCGGCGGAGATCGGCACGCCGTCATTGATCCTCTCGGCGCTGGGCAGCGTCGACGACCGGGTCAAGGGGCTGCGCGCCGGCGGCGACGATTATCTGGTGAAGCCCTTCGCCTTCAGCGAGCTTCTGGCGCGGGTCGAGGCGCTGTTGCGGCGCGGCGCGGCGGGCACGGCGACGACGAAGCTGCGCATCGCCGATCTCGAGCTCGACCTCTTGACCCGCTCGGTAAAACGCGGCGAGACGGCGATCGACCTGTTGCCGCGCGAGTTTCAGCTGCTCGAATACCTGATGCGCAATGCCGGGCACGTGGTCACCCGCACGATGCTCTTGGAGCATGTCTGGGACTACCATTTCGACCCGCAGACCAACGTCATCGACGTGCATGTGAGCCGCCTGCGGCAGAAGATCGACCGCAATTTCGAGCGGCCGCTGATCCACACCGTGCGCGGCGCCGGGTACTGCCTGCGCGCCCCGGACTAGGGCGATGTTGCGGCGGTTGCTCGGTCAGGTCAGGCGGCTCGTCAAGACCCACTCATTCCGCCTCGCGAGCCTCTATTTCGTCGTCTTCGCGGTGTCGGTGCTGGGGGTGCTGGTTTTCGTCTACTGGACGAGCGCCGATTTCGTCGAGCGCCAGACCCAGGCGACGCTCGATGCCGAGATCGCCGGCCTCGCCGAGCAATATGCCCAGCGCGGGATTTCCGGCCTGGTGCAGATCGTCGCCGCGCGCAGCGCCGGCGACCGCGGCGACGGCATGCTCTACCTCGTCACCGACGCCGACGGCCATCCGCTGGCCGGCAACATTACCGGCTGGCCCGAAGGGACGCCGGTGGCGGCGGGACCGGTCGCCTTCAATGTGCAGATAAAGGTCAAGGGCGTGACGCAAACCCGCCCGGCGCAGGGCGCGCTGATCGTCATCCCTGACGGCTATCGCCTGCTCGTCGCCCGCGACATCAGCGATGCCGCGCTCTATCGCGAGCGCATCAAGATGACGCTGCTATGGTCGGGACTGGTGGCGCTGGTGGTCGGCCTGATCGGCGGCGCGGTGATGAGCCGCAACCTGTTGCGCCGGGTCGAGCAGGTCAACCGCACCGCCGAGCGGGTGATGGGCGGCAATCTGTCCGACCGCGTGCCGCTGCGCGGCAGCCGCGACGAGTTCGACCAGCTCGCCGCCAACCTCAACAACATGCTCGACCAGATCGAGCGGTTGATGACGGGGATGCGCGAGGTTTCCGACAATATCGCGCACGATCTGCGCACGCCGCTCGCTCGGCTGCGCGCGCGGCTCGAACTCAGTCTCATCAAGGCGCCGGAAGATGGCGCGCAGACCGAGGCGGTGCGCGCCGCGATCGACGAGGCCGACCGGCTGCTGGCGACGTTCAACGCCCTGCTCAACATCGCCGAGGCCGAATCGGGCGCGCGGCGCAGCGCCGCCGAGCCGCTCGACCTGGCGCAGACCGCACGCGCCGCCGCCGAGCTTTACGAGCCCGTCGCCGAGGAAAAAGGCTGTGCGCTCAAGCTCGATGTCGAGCCGGGCATCATGATCCGCGGCGACCGGCACCTGCTGTCGCAGGCGGTCGCCAATCTGCTCGACAATGCGCTGAAATATGGCGGCGGCGAGGTGCTGCTGTCGGCGCACCAGCAGGATGGGCGCGCCGCGCTCGAGGTCTCCGATACCGGTCCCGGCATCCCCGAGGAGGAGCGTGAGGCCGTGTTCGACCGCTTTGTGCGCCTCGAACCGAGCCGCAGCACCCCCGGGAATGGGCTCGGCCTCAGCCTGGTGCGCGCTGTCGCGCGGCTGCACAACGGTACCGTGGCGCTCGGCGACAACCGGCCCGGCCTGAGGGTGCGGCTGGAGTTCGCCGCACTCTAATCCCGCTCGTCGCTCTCGCGCGACAGCCGGATGCGTTCGCCGGTTTCGACCATCAGGTCGTGAAACCGCTCGCGGTCGTAGCCGGCGCTCTCCAGCACCGGCCGCATCATGTCGTCGTCGAGCAGTTCGTCGAGGCTCGGCTCATAGCGGCAGCATTCGGTGCGTCCGGCCATGATTCCCCTCCTATCCAACCAAGTTGTACGGAAGATCGGGGTTGAGCGTGTCCGCAATGTGACCCGAGATCGGTGATTTCGCGGCATTTGCCCATCTCTTCGCCGCAATTTCGCCCAGATGGCGAATTGGTGACAAAGCCGTGTGACCCGGTTCCGCCGCGCCGCGACTTGCTTTAAAGGAAGGAGCGCCGGCGGCTTGCCGCCGTCCCTTCCGTTCATCGCCGAGCCCGTGTGATCGCCGCGTTTATCGTTCGCCTCGTCGATTTCAGCCGCCGCCACGCCGCCCTCAACGCGCTCGCCGCGCTGGCGCTGACGCTCGTTGCCGGCTGGTACGCGGCGACACATCTCAGTATCGACACCGACATCGAGAAGCTGCTGCCGAGCGATTTGCCGTGGCGGCAGAACGAGTTGGCGCTCGACCGCGAATTTCCGCAGAACGCCAATCTCTTGGCGATCGTTATCGACGGCGCCAATGGCGATCTCGCCGACACCGCCGCGCAGCGCCTCGCCGACAAGCTCCGAGAAGAGCCGCAGCTCTTCCACAACGTCCGTCGCCCCGACGGCGGGGCGTTTTTCGACCAGAACGGCCTTCTGTTCCTCTCGGTCGAGGAGCTGACCAAGCTCTCCGACCAGATGGTGGCCGCGCAACCCTTGATCGGCAGCCTCTCGGCCGACCCGAGCCTGCGCGGCCTCTTCGACACCCTGAAGCTCTTCGTCGAGGGCGCGACGCGCGGCGATGTCGGGATCGAAAAGCTCGATCCGACCCTTGCCAAGATCGCCGATGTCGTTGCCGGGGTGGCGGCGGGCCGGCCGGAGAGCCTCAATTGGCAGCAGGTGCTGACCGGCACCGAGCCGGGCTCGCATGAGTTGCGCAAATTCGTGCTGGTCCAGCCGGTGCTCGACTACAGCGCGCTCGAGCCCGGCGCCAAGGCGACCGCGGAAATCCGCCGCATCGCCAAGGAACTGGACCTCACGGCGCGGGCCGGCGTGCGCGTGCGTATTACCGGCTCGGTCGCGCTCGACGACGACCAGTTCGCGGCGTTGCGGGAGGGGGCGCTGCGCTCGACCTTGCTTTCGGTCGGCTCGGTATGCCTCGTGCTGTTCCTCGGGCTGCGTTCGCCGCGCCTGGTGATCGCGATCCTGGCGACGGTGGCGGCGGGACTGGTGCTGACCGGCGCGTTCGCGGCGCTGGCGATCGGCTCGCTCAACCTGATCTCGGTGGCGTTCGGGGTGTTGTTCGTCGGCCTCGCGGTCGATTTCAGCATCCAGTTCTCGATCCGCTATCGCGATCAGCGGCATCGACGCGGCACGCTCGACGCGGCGCTTGCGGCTGCGGCGCAGACGATCGGGCCGTCGCTCGCTCTCGCCGCGGCCTCGACCAGCATCGGCTTTTTGTCTTTCGTGCCGACCGACTATGTCGGCGTGCGCGAGCTGGGCTGGATCGCCGGCGCCGGCATGGTGATCGCGATCGCGCTCAATTTCCTCTTGCTGCCGGCGCTTTTGACGCTGCTGCGTCCACGGGCCGAGCCGGAGCCGATCGGCTTCGCGCGCGCGGCCCCCATCGACCGCTTCCTCAAGAAGCGGCGGCGTTGGGTTGTCGTCGCGGCCGGCATCCTCGCCCTTGCCTGCCTCGCGCTCTTGCCGCGCGTCGCTTTCGACTTCGATCCGCTCGACCTGAAGAACCCCGACAGCGAGGCGATGCAAACCGTTCGCGACCTGATCGCCGACCCGCAGACGACGCCCTATACCGCGGAGATCGTCGCCCCCTCGCTCGACGCCGCGAACACGCTCGCCGACAAGCTCGGCGATCTGCCCGAGGTCGACCAGGTGATCACCGCCGGGAGCTTCATCCCGACCGACCAGGACAAGAAGCTCGCCATCCTCTCCGACCTGACCCTGCTGCTCGGGCCGACCCTGGCGCCGGTCACGAAACAGCCGGCGCCGACCGATTCGCAGATCATGGCCTCGCTTGCCGCCTGCCGCGAGGCGCTGGCGACGTTCGCCGCCGCGCATCCCGGCGACAAGCCCACCGCGCAGCTCGCCGCCGCGCTTGGCAAGGCGCTCGACAGCGGGCCGCAAATCATCCCCAGGCTCGACCAGGCGATCCTCGCGGGCCTGCTGCACCGTCTCGACCTGCTTGCCCGGCTGATGCAGGCGAGGCCGATCGGCCTCACCGACCTGCCCCCCGAACTGCGCGACAGCTGGATCGCGCCCGATGGCGCGGCGCGGGTCGAGGTCTTCCCGAAAGGCGACGCCGCCAACCCGGCGGTGCTGCGCAAATTCGTCGCC
>JASHUW010000024.1 GCA_030039815.1 Alphaproteobacteria bacterium | reverse complement strand
CGACACATCGAGCGGATCGAAGATCTCGCGGACCATCGCGGCGTATTGTTCCGGCGTCGCCGGAACCTCGTCGCCATAGGGCACGGTGAGGCCGCCGCCGAGGTCGACCCCGTGCACCGCGAACCCTTGCTGGCGCACCGCCAGGACCAGCCCGGCGACGCGCTCGAACGCGGCACGGCTCGGTTCGAGATCGACGATCTGCGAACCGATGTGCACCGCGAGCCCCACGGGCTCGATTCCGGGCAATTCAGCGGCAAGACGATAGGCGGTCATGACCTCATGATGAGGAATGCCGAATTTGTCTTCTTTGCGGCCGGTCGCGATGTCGCTGTGCGTCTTTGCCGCGACGTCGGGGTTGACTCGGATTGCGATCTGCGCCCGTCGGCCTTGCGCCGCGGCCAGCGCGCTCAGCTGGCGCAGCTCCGAGATCGATTCGACATTGATCTGATGAATGTCGGCCGCGACGGCCGCGTTCAGTTCGGCGCGCGTCTTGCCGACGCCGGAAAAGACGATGCGCGTCGGCGGAATGCCGGCCGCCAGTGCGCGGCGCAGCTCGCCTTCGGAGACGACGTCGGCGCCGGCGCCGAGCCCGTTGAAGAGGCGCAGCACCGCCTGGTTGGAATTGGCCTTGATCGCATAGCAGACGAGCGGCGCATCGGGTGCAAACGCACCCGAGAAAGCGGCGTATTGCGCCCGCATGGCCCCAGCTGAATAGAGGTAGAACGGCGTCCCTACCGCCGCCGCGATGCTCGTGACGGTGACGCCATCGGCGCATAACTCGCCGTTGCGGTATGAAAATCCATCCGTCACGGGCCCGATCCTGGAGACGTCATTGCTTCGGATAGCCTTGCGGGTAGGTGTTGGGTTCGCCGGCTGGCGGCTCCGGATTGCCCTTCTTGCCGCAGCCGGCGAGCATCACCGCAACCATCAGCGCCAAGACGATCCGCGCGACCTGCGACCGGCTGACGAGGGTGGGGGCATCGTTTTGACTCATCGGCAATACCTTTTACGGGCGGCCGCTATCGCGGCGCGGACGCGATCGGGCGCGGTGCCGCCATAGCTGTTGCGGCTGGCGACCGAGCGGTCGATGTCGAGCGCATCATAGACGGCCTTGGTGATTGTCGGCTCGATTGCCTGCAGCTCGACGAGCGGCAACGCCGCAAGATCGAGGCCGAGCGTCTCGGCACGCTTGACGATCGCGCCCGTGACGTGATGCGCCTGGCGGAAGGGCAGGCCGAGCTCTCGGACCAGCCAGTCGGCGAGATCGGTCGCGGTGCTATAGCCGCGGGTTGCCGCCTCGCGCAGGCGCGCGATCTGAGGCCGCATGTCGCGCACCATGCCTTCGCACGCCGCGAGGCACAGTTCGAGCGCGTCGGCCGCCTCGAAGACCGGGATTTTGTCTTCCTGCATGTCCTTCTGATAGGCGAGCGGCAGCCCCTTCATCACCGTCAAGAGCGCGACGAGCGAGCCATCGAGCCGGCCGGTTTTGGCGCGCACCAGCTCGGCGGCGTCGGGATTGCGCTTTTGCGGCATGATCGAGCTGCCGGTGGTGAACGCGTCCGACAGCTTGATGAAGCCGAACGGCTCGCTCGACCAGACCACGATCTCCTCGGCGAAGCGCGACAGATGCGTGCCGGCGAGCGCCGCCGCGGCGAGGAATTCGACCGCGAAGTCACGGTCCGAGACCGCATCGAGCGAATTCGCCGCCGGCCGGTCGAAGCCGAGCGCCGCCGCGGTTGTGTCGCGATCGATCGGAAAGGCCGTGCCGGCGAGCGCCGCCGCGCCGAGCGGGCAATCATTGAGCCGGCGCCGGCAATCGCCCAGCCGGCCGCGGTCGCGCCCGACCATCTCGACATAGGCCATCAGATGGTGACCGAAGGTCACCGGCTGCGCGGTCTGGAGATGGGTGAAACCGGGCATGACCGTCGCGGCGTGCGCCTCGGCTTGGTCGAGCAGCGCGGCCTGTAGCGCCGCCATCGCGCCATCGATCCGGTCGATCGTGCCGCGTACCCATAGCTTGAAATCGGTCGCGACCTGGTCGTTGCGCGAGCGTGCCGTGTGCAGCCGGCCCGCGGCGGGGCCGATAAGCTCGGCAAGCCGCGCCTCGATATTGAGGTGGATGTCCTCGAGCTCCTCACGAAACAGGAAGTCGCCTGCGTCGATTTCCGCCTGGATTTGCTCTAGACCCCGGATGATCGCAGCGCCATCCTCGGCGGTGAGGATGCGTTGCGCGACGAGCATCGCGCAGTGCGCTTTGGAGCCGGCGATGTCCTCGGCGTGGAGGCGCCGGTCGAAATCGATCGAGGCATTGATGCGGCGCATGATCGCGGCGGGGCCACCGGCAAAGCGGCCGCCCCACATGGTGTTGGGCGGCGCCTCCGGGGCAGCTTCTTCTCCGCGGGGCGTTCTGGGTTTGCTCATCGTTGCCGCAATCTTGCTCGTCGCCCCAGCCGCCGGTCCGGCCGCGTGGGCGGACGATGCCGATCAAATGAAGCTCGGCGAGTTTATCCCGGCCGCGTCGCCGCAGCCAGCGCCGGAGATTTCCGTCACCGACCTCGACGGCAAGCCCGTCGCGCTCGGCGACTTCAAGGGCAAGTTCGTGCTCCTCAATCTGTGGGCGACCTGGTGCCAGCCCTGCATCAAGGAGATGCCGTCGCTCGTCGACCTGCAGAAGAAGCTCGGCTCGACGCTGACCGTCGTCGCGGTGTCCGAGGATCACGGCGGGGAGGTGATCGTCAAGCTCTTCGTTCAGAAGCTTGGTCTCGACGCGCTCAAGATCGGCCTCGATCCCAAAAGCACGGCGGCGCGTGCCTTCGCGGTGCGCGGCCTGCCGTCGAGCTTCCTGATCGGAGCCGACGGCAAGGTCCTCGGCAGGGTCGAGGGCGCCGCGGATTGGAGTTCCGACAAGTTGCGGGCGACACTCGCCAAATACCTGCCCGCGGCCAAGCCTAGCTGAGCACGCGCCGCAGGAACGCGCCGCCGGCGTGCAACCCGTGGCCGTCGATCGAATGGCCGATGCCGGGGCAGGCCAGGGTTTCGACCGAAATGCCGGTGGCGGCGAGCGCGCTGTCGGCTTCGGCCATCGACGAATACGGCACCATCGGGTCGTCGGTGCCGTGCACCAGGAGGATCGGCGGCCGCGAGCGGATCTCCTCGCCCAACAATTGCGGCACGATCAGCCGGCCAGAGAAGCCGACGATGCCGGCAAGCTGACGCTCGCGGCGCGGCCCGACAAAGAGCGACATCATCGTGCCCTGCGAGAACCCGACCAGCGCCAGTTCGCTGTCGGTCAGCCCGCGCGCCTCGAGCGACTCGTCGATGAAATCGTTGAGAATGGCCGCCGCCGCCCGTGCCCCGGCGAGCCGCGCTTCGGGGCTCGGATCGCGTGTGCTGAGCCATTGATAACCGAACGGTGCCGTGTCGCACGGGAAGGGGGCGTCGGGCGAGAGGAACTCGGCATCGGGCAGCAACGGCGCCCAATAGGGCGCGAGGCCGATCAGGTCGCTGCCATCGGCGCCGAGGCCATGCAGCAGGATCACCAGCCGCTTCGGCGCGCCGCCCGAATGCGGCGGGTGCGAGGGCCCGGACAGGGTCAGGTTCATGGGGTTCTCATTCGTCAATGCGTCGTTCGAGACGCCCGCTTCGCGGGCTCCTCACGATGACGATGGTTTATAGATGCCGTCAAATATCTTCGTCATCCTGAGGAGCGCCCGAGGAGTGCATCTCGAAGGACGCAAAGTCGCCGATGCGGCCGCCTGAAACCGTCTCGCGCTTCGCGCCGAGCCCGACCGGGTATCTGCATCTCGGTCATGTCCGCTCCGCCTGGGAAGGCTGGCGCGCGGCGCGCGAGGTTGGCGGGCGGTTCCTCTTGCGCATCGAGGATATCGATCGCGGCCGCTGCCGTGCCGAATTCGACGCGGCGATCCGCGAGGACCTCTTGTGGCTCGGCCTCGTTTGGGACGGCGAGGTGCGCCGGCAGTCCGAGCACTTCGCCGACTATCAGGAGGCATTGGCCCGGCTTGAGGCGCAGGGCCTGCTCTACCCGTGCTTTTGCACCCGCAAGGAAATTCAGGCCGAGATCGCCCGTGCCGGCGGCGCGCCCCAGGGTGAAGACGGGCCGGTCTATCCCGGCACCTGCAAGCAGCTGACTCTCGATCAACGGCGGTATCGTATCGCCGCCGGCGCCGATTATGCGCTGCGCCTCGATGTGTCGGCCGCGCTCGCTCGCACCGGCATGCTCGATTGGTTTGAGGACGGAAGGCGCATCGCCGCCGACCCGGCGGCGCTCGGCGACGTCGTGCTGGCGCGCAAGGACGTGCCCACGAGCTACCATCTCGCGGTCACGGTCGACGATGCGCTGCAAGGTGTGACTCTGGTCACCCGCGGCATCGACCTATTCGCCGCGACGCACATCCATCGCGTGCTGCAGGCGCTGCTCCACCTGCCAACCCCGGTCTACCGCCACCACCCCTTGCTCACCGACGCGAGTGGTAGGCGACTCGCCAAGCGCGACCGTGCGCTGACCATCCGGGCGATGCGCGAGGCGGGAATGACGCCGGGCGAAATACTGGAAAGGGCTCAGTCGAGCGGGCGATGAAGCCCGTTGGCGACGTCGAGATATTCCGGGTCGTCGGGCCGCAGCACGCCGTGGCGCACCGCGAAATCCAGGATCACCAGATTGACGTTGAACTTGAAATCCGTCGTCGTCCTGATGCGTTCCAGAACCTCTCGAAGCGGCATCAGCCCGAACCCGGCGATCTCGCCGTCGCTGTTCGACGGGGTAAAATCTTCCGACACTTCGAGGTCGTAGACGAACATCACGTCGTCGCGGATGCCGTGCTTCGTCTCCATGCGGTAGGTGAGGGCGCCCGCCGCCGTGGCGCCGGCCATCAACTCGGCCGCCACCCCGGCTTCCTCCTCGGCTTCCTTGGCAAGCGTCGCCGCGGCGCCGTAGCCGTTGCCGATCCCGCCGGCGACCATGTTGTCGAGCTTGCCGGGCGCGACCTGCTTGTTCGCGGCGCGCTTGCCGATCCACAGCCAGTATTCGCCGCCCACTCGGCGATAGCCATTGAGGTGCACGCCGTAGGCGCGCACGCCGAAAAACGGCACCGCGCCGCGATCGAGCCGGAAGATCGGCGGCTCGCCCCAGCGCGGCGCGACATCGAAGGTCTCGTTGCGCCATTTCGGTACCAGCCGCTCGGCGACGAGTTTGTCGACCACACCATCGACCGATCGGCTGACCGTGTCGGCATCGCCCTCCGCCAGCAAGCGCGCCCCGTCAACCTCGACCGCGAAGACGCTGCCGAGCCGTGCCAGTACCCCGGCGTTGTCGCGGCGCAGCCAGCCGATCCGATGCTCGCCGGCCCAGAGCGGAATGGCTCGCGCCGGGTCGTAGCTGTTGCAATGCTGGATGCGATCGGCGAACGACATTGGCTTGCGCCTTCCTCAGGCGGTTAGCACGACCTCTACGCCGGCGATCTGCCGCAGGCAGTTCGCCACGTAATCCGCCGCACCGCCCAGCCCGGCGATTTCGATGTCGATCGTCAGCCGGTTGCCGGGGCGCGCGACGGCGCTGTGCCACAGCTCGGGCACAAGGCCACGCTTGGCAAAAATTTCGAGCACACGCGGCATCACGCCGGGCTCCGCTCGGGCTTGCACTGAGAAGAAGGTAGTGAGCGAAGGCTCAGCTGCAACGGCAGCGGCTAGAGACGACATCGGCGTAATCCTCGGCAAAAGTGTGGCGAATCACGGCGGCCCGGGCTCTTCTTGAACCCGGGTCGGTAATTCGCCGCGTGCCGGCGCGATGCGTCGTCTCAGGCATCGCTGCGGGATTTACGCCCGGCTGCCGGTTCCGTCAACCACCGAGACCCACCGCCGCCTTTGCCCAGTGGCCCGCGTGGTGCGGCTCAATTGCCGCCGAACAGCGACTTGAGGGCCTTGCCGGGTACGCCCAGCGCCTTGGTCGCGGTGCCGCCGACAGCCCCGACGACCCCCGTGGCCGTGTCGCCGACCGAGCCGACAAGCCCCTTGGCGATGCCGGCAGGGTCCGGGTCGAGGCTGGGGTTGTCGATCGTCCCCTTGACGTAGAAGGGAACGCCGATATCGAGCAGGTTTACTCCTGGCACCCCGAGCTGCGCCTTGGGCACGATATGAAAATCCACCTGCTGGGTCGCCAGATTGACGGTTCCGGCGCCGGTCATGTTGAACGTCGGCGTGCTCATCTGCAGATCGCCGGTTTGCGCCACGCCGTTGCGGATCGTGAAGCTGCAGGAGAGTGCGGTGAACTCGGTGCGCGAGCTGTCGCCGAGCGCGCCGTTGAGCACGCGCGCGGTCGATTGCAGCAGTTTCGCGACCGCGCCCAG
>JASHUW010000309.1 GCA_030039815.1 Alphaproteobacteria bacterium | reverse complement strand
AGCGCACGAGCACCGACGAAGCATGGAGCAAGCGCGGCTCTCCCCGGTCGGACATCACCCGGAGTGCGCGATGGAGTTCAAGTCGGATTGCTCGCAGATGTGCGGCAGATGTCAGCTGGACCGATCGCGCCGTCGCAAAGAACTGCGCCAAACGCTGCGCCAAGGCCTCGAGTTCCGCATAGGTCCACCGGCAATCGGAGAGCCGCTTATCGAGCATCCGATCCGATTCGAGCCGGCGCATCTTGACGAGCCAATCGATCGGTGTGCCGCCGCCGTAAAGCCGCAGCGCGCCTTCGGGTTGCCGGGCTAACGGAATAATGCCGAGATAGACGTTCGGCGCGAGACGGCGATTGAGCCGCACCTCCGCCAGGGCATTGCGCAAGCGCGCTTGGATGCTGCGGAAGTCGAACCCTTCGCCGCTCGCGGGTTTTTTCAGCTTGTACGCATGATGGCGAGTAAGAAAGACCCAGGAGAAATGAGTCTCCACCACTTCAATTCGATCTTCATCGTCCGGATAATTGCGCGGGTCGCGCAGAAGAGCGACTTTGGTGGCAATCGAAACATCCGTCACGAGTGCCCGTGGCGTACTATGGGGGCGGTTGTCAAACACCGGCTGCTCAGGGGACGCCCGCGTCTTGGCGATCCAGTTCGGCTGCTAGGCCGCGCAGGCTCTCGGAAATGGCAACGGGATAAACGAACGGCTCCAGATCCTTTAGAGGAGCCGGCATGCGATCGAGCTGGTTGAGCGCATACTCGCGAATTTGCGGTAGCGAGAGTGGCGGCGAGACGCGGCGGCCACCGCGCATGACAGGTCGCAGCAGCGGCTCGCCATCCGCGCGTTCGTCCACAAGCGCGACGAGGTCGCTATCAAACGCACCGCCTTTCGCGTAGGAACGCCAGACCTGTTTGCGACCTGGCCAAGTCGCCTTGCCGGCCGACCGTTTACGCCGAGGGATGCCGGCATATTCCTGCAGCTTGTAGGCGCAATCGAGCGCCGGCGCGTCCGAAGACGTGGTGAGGCTGGTGCCGATACCAAACGAGTCGATCGGCGCGTCGCGCAAGGCCCGCACCTGATCCTCGTCGAGGCCGCCGCTGGCGATGATGGCGATGCTCCCCAACCCGGCATCGTCCAGAATCTGTCGGACCTTGCGCGCTTCTGCGCCGAGATCGCCGCTGTCGATCCGCACCCCTGCAACGGTGATGCCTTCGCGCGCTAGCCGGGGCGCCAACTTGGCGACACGCCGCGCGGCGCGTGCCGTGTCGTAAGTATCGATTAGCAGCACCAAGTCGCGCGGCCGCGAGTGCGCGAAACGCTCGAACGCGGTGGCCTCGTCTTCGTGCACCTGGACGAAGGAGTGGGCCATGGTGCCCCGGACAGGAATGGCAAATTCGAGACCGGCCGCCAGCGTCGCGGTGCCGGCAAAGCCGGCGATGTAGCTTGCCCGCGCCGCGAGCAGTCCCGCCTCGGCACCATGTGCGCGTCGCAAGCCGAAATCGATGAGCGGCTTGCCCCCGGACGCCAGCACCTGGCGGGCCGCCTTCGACGCAATCACCGTTTCGAAATGAACGAGATTGATGAGCCGCGTTTCAACCAACTGGGCCTGCGGCAGCGGTGCGACGAGACGCAGGATCGGCTCGTCCGGAAAGAACACGGTGCCTTCGGGCAACGCATCGACATCGCCGGTGAAGTGAAGGGTCGCGAGATAGTCGAGCAGACGGTCGGGAAAGCCCCCTAGACTCCGCAATGCTGCGATATCCGCTGACGAGAAAGAAAGATTTTCGAGATACGACAGCGCCTGTTCGATCCCTGCCGCCATCAGAAATCCGCGACGCGCCGGTAATTTTCGAACAAACAGCTCAAATGCGGCCGTATCCGTCAGTCCATGATCGAGATAGGCCGCCAGCATGTTGAGCTGGTAGAGATCGGTTAGCAGCGCCGTGCCCGCTATATCCATCAGCGCCACCCACCTAGATCGGCGAACGCACGTCAGAGGCGCCGTCGCCGGACAGTAAAGTGCCGTTCGGATCTGCGCCTATCCCGTGGCAGGTTTCTTCGGCGCGCGCGCCAGCGGAACGGCCGATCACGACAATGTCCAGGAATGTCTTTCTTGGTCTGTCCATTGCGCTCTCGCTGGGTCGCATGGAAAGCCTAATTGGCCGGAAAGCCGACGGTCTGGGCGAAGGTGATAAATTGCTCAGACGGCAGGGCCAGCTTTTTTGTCAGCGACTCGTAGGGGACGGCACCGCGAAACACTGTTCCGAGGCCGACCGACGCACAGAACAGGTAGACATTCTGTCCGATGAACCCGGCATCTACGGAAGCAAAGAGGCGCCGTTCGGCAGACCCCACATCGGTCATGCGCTCACCATGCGCGACATAAATCAGGTCGAGCGGCGCCACCCCAACAAAATCCTGCAGCCCGGTGCCCGCCCGGATGTCTTCCGGCAGATAGGGTTGTAATTTGTGCGCTTCAGGCTGATAGAGCCAGACGCCGTCGTTCATCGCGACGTAAATATCGGTGACCATGATGTGCCGCCAGTAAGGCGCCGTCCGCTCACCGTTTGGCCGATTGACGCCGTTGGCGGCCCATAGGAGATCGGACAAAAGCTGCATCGGCAGCGGTGTCGAGCTGTAAGCCCGGGTAGAGTGGCGCTGCATCAACGCTTCCATCACCGGCTTCCCACCCTGGTGCGAGGGCTCCGGCAAGTCCCTTGTGGATTGTTCCGCCGCTGCCGCGACCCCGGCGGAGTTCGCAGCGATCGTGCCGGCCGCTAAGGCGCCGAAGGTCATTGCGCGTCGCGTCATCATTCGGTCCCTACGGGTCGCGCGGCGCGGGCAAGGAGGTCGGCGACCTCGGCGTCGCTCAGTTGATGAAAATCGCGATAGAAGAAGCCGATGGCGCCGAGGCCGGCCGGGGTTTCCAGGCAAACGACCTCATCGGCTTCTGTCTCCAGGCGGGCCAGCGCGTCCCCGGCCGCGACGGGAACGGCGAGGATGATGCGGGAAGGGTTGCGATGGCGCGTCGCCTGAAGCGCCACCCGCATGGTCGCGCCGGTCGCGACCCCGTCATCGACGACGATCGCCGGTCGGCCCGCGATCTCCAGCGGCGCGCGCCCCGCCCCATAGACGCTGCGGCGGCGTTCCAATTCCTTAAGCTGACGCAATGCTTCCGAGCTGATGTAGTAGTCGGAAACCGCCCATTCGGCCGTTAGTTTTCGGTCGATGAACAACTCCGGGTCGTCGCCATCCGTAACAGCTCCGAGCGCGAGTTCCGGCTGCCACGGGGCACCGATTTTGCGGACCAGCACAACGTCGAGCGGCGCGTCGAGCGCGCGGGCGATCTCAAACCCGACCGGCACACCTCCTCGAGGCAGGGCCAAGACCACTGGCCTGTCCCCCTTGAGGTGCAAGAGCCTTCGCGCGAGCTGTCGCCCTGCATCGCGGCGATCGGCAAACATGGGCGCTGCCTGCCCCGTCACTGACGCGCGATGCGCCACAGCTCGCGGACCTGCTTCGGCAGCGCGTCGACGATATGGTCGATCTGGCCGGCGTCCATACGCTCGTGCATGACGCCCATCACGGCGATCGCCACCTGATCGGTGTTCTGCAGCTCGTGGTGATCGTGCAGCTCGCGCCGCATCGACTGGCGAAAATCCTCTGCGTGCGCTTCCCGCAGGCGGGCGGCCGACGGGTGCCAGCCGTCGTAATAGATGCCGCGGACCAGGGTCGGTAGCCCGGCGCCGAAATGGGCCACCAACTCAACCGGCAGCCGGTCGCGCAGCGCGTGAAGCGTGGCGCGCAGCGCGGCATAGGCGGCGTGCTCGTTATCAAACCCCAGACCGCGACCAATATCGTGCAGCCACTCGTGGGCGCGTTGGATCGACGTGTCGAGAATGGGCGCGTTGCTCATGGAGGCCTCCAAAGATCGCTCCAAGGACGGCCACGATGCCCGAACTCGGACGATTAAGTTGCAGGCTAGCGAAGGATGAACCCGAGCGAATTGATGCAGGTCAAAGCGGGGCTCCGTCCATTCCCTAATCTGGCGGCAACGCTTCAGAGGGTTCCCCGATGGAACAGTCCGCTGGCCTGCTCTTTGCGCTGGAAGGCTCTCGCGACTATGGGCAGCGTCTGGCGTCACGGCTCGAGTGGCCGCTGAGTGCCCATGAGGAACGCGAATTCGAGGACGGCGAGCACAAAACTCGCCCGCTTGTCGATGTCCACCGACGCGACGTGTTCGTGCTGCACTCCCTCTACGGAAGCCGCGGGGCAAGCCCCAACGACAAGCTCTGCCGCATGCTGTTCTTCATCGGTGCTCTGAAGGATGCCGGCGCCGCGCGGGTGACGGCCATGGCGCCTTATTTGTGCTATGCGCGCAAAGACCAGCGCAGCCAGCTGCTCGACCCGATCACCACGAAATACGTCGCGCGCATGTTCGAGGCTTGCGGCGCGGACGCGATCGTCACCTTTGATGTCCACAATCGCGCGGCTTACGAAAACGCTTATCGGATCCCAACGCTCAACATTGAAGCGATGCCGCTCTTCGTCGAGCACTTCGCGACACGGCTGCGTGGCGAAAAGCTGGCGGTCGTGTCACCGGATATTGGCGGGGCAAAGCGCGCCGAGCGGTTTCGCCGTGCCCTCGCGGCGGCGGTGGGCGAGGAGCCCAGTTCGGGCTTTGTCGACAAGCAGCGCGCCGGTGGTGTGGTGAGTGGAGACGTTTTTGTCGGCGATGTCGCCGGACGTGCCGTGATTCTCTATGACGACCTGATCAGCACCGGCACAACCCTTTGTCGCGCTGCCGCGAAGTGCCGCGAGGCCGGCGCAAGCGCGGTTTTTGCGGCGGCGACGCACGGCGTTTTTACCGGTGACGCACCCGACAAACTCGCGACCGCCGGTTTTGACGCCATCATCGTCGGCGACACGGTGTGCTCTGCCGCCGAGCACGCCGGTCTGCTGCCGGAGACCGTCACCATTCTCGACACCTCGCGCCTCGCAAGCGAGGCCGTCGCTCACACCCATGCGGGATTTTGAGGAGAATTCCAATGCAGGTTCCGCTGCAGATCACTTTCCGCCAGATGGCCGCGTCGCCGGCGCTTGAGGCCCGCATTCGGCAGCGTGCCGAGGAGCTTGAGCAATATTGCGACCGCATCACCGCGTGCCGCGTTACCGTCGAAGCGCAGCACCATCACCACCGGCAAGGCAACCTGTTTCAGGTGAGCATCGATCTCGTGGTGCCGGGCAGGGAAATCGCCGTCGGTCGCGGACAAGGACTTAATCACGCTCATGAGGACGCGCATGTCGCCGTGCGCGACGCCTTTGATGCGCTGCGCCGCCGGCTCGAAGACTATGTCCGCAGCGCCCGCGGGAAGGTGAAGGTCCACGCCGTGCCGGATCACGGTCGGGTCGCCCGTCTGCTGCCCGACCGTGATGGCGGCTTTATCGTCACCTCAGCAGGCGCCGAGATCTACTTCCATCGCAACAGCGTTGCCGGTGATGGCTATGACGCTCTCGAAGCGGGCGCCGAGGTGCGCTTTGTCCTCCGCGAAAACGAAAGCGCGAATGGGCCGCAGGCGAGCACCGTCGTTCCGCTCGGCAAGCATCATCTGCCGCCGACCGACTCCATTCGCGGCTGATTGACTCGCGGGGAGCTGACATGAAAGTCGCCGACATCATGACGCGCGAAGTGGTCACCGCCAGCCCCGACCTGGGTCTCAACGTCATTGCCGGGCTGATGCTTGAGCACCGCATCGGCGCTGTGCCGGTCGTCGATGCCGACGGGCATCTCGCGGGAATCGTCAGTGATCACGACTTGCTGCGGCATCCTCCCAAAGACAGCCCGGGAGCCTGGTGGTTGCGTCTCTTTGATGATGATGCGGTTTGCCTTGAGGACCTTGCTACCGCGCGGCATCGCACGGCGCGCGACGTCATGATGCGCCGCGTCACGACCGTGTCCGACGATACGCCGGTTGGCGTCCTGGGCAGCTTGATGCGGCGCCGTAGGCTGAAGCACGTGCCGGTAATGCATGATGGCCGGCTTGTCGGCATCGTCAGCCGCGGCGACCTGCTCGACGCGCTCTTGAACCCGCGCAAGGCGGGCAG
>JASHUW010000308.1 GCA_030039815.1 Alphaproteobacteria bacterium | reverse complement strand
TTGACGCGTTTTTGTCTGACAAGCCCCAAGGACTAGCGGTTTATCCGGCCCTTGAAGTAGGTGTTGCTTTAGTATTTTTGACTCTCACCTTGGCGGCGCTAATAAGGCATCGCCGCCAAAAAACCTCCTTAGAAATACTCGCCGAACTCGCACGCGACGACACGATCGTGCCGCCACGCTCGCATAAGTTACAAAATTTTTTCCATGCTTTACGCGGACACTAATTGTCCTGACTTTGCTTAATACACCTCACTAGTTGGTTCCTCAACTGAGCCGCCTTAGCTCTGGTCGAGGCGGAGCGCGACGAAACGCAAATCGCCCTGACGCTGGACCAGCAAGAGGATCGACTTGCGCCCGGATTTCTTGGCGTCGGCGACCTTGGCGGCGACCTGGCTCGGCGATTTCACCTCTTCCTGCGAGGCTTCCATGATCACGTCGCCGGGGCGCATGCCCTTGTCGGCGCTGGGGCTGTCCTTGGCGACATCGACCACGACGACGCCCTTGGCGTCGTCGCCGAGCGAATATTTCTCCTTCAGATCGGGGGTCAGGTCGGACAGCGTCATGCCGAGCGCCTTGGCGGTGTCGGCCGGGATGGCGCGCGGCGCGGCGGACTTGTCGCCGGTTTCGGCGTTCGCGGTCTCGGTCTCCTGCAGGCGGCCGACCTTGACCTTGACGCTGGTCTGCGCGCGCTTGCGCCAGATGGTCACCGGCACGACCTTGTCCACCGGGGTCTCGGCGACGAGGCGCGGCAGGTTGCGCATCGCGGTGACGTCCTTGCCGTCGAAGGTGAGGATCACGTCGCCGGGCTGGATGCCCGCCACCTGGGCCGGGCCGTTATCGGTGACGCTGGCGACCAGCGCGCCCTCGGCCTTGCTGAGGCCGAGGCTATCGGCGATCTCGTCGGTGACCTCCTGGATGCGCACCCCGAGCCAGCCGCGATGCACAGTGTGGTCGGATTCGGTGATGAGCTCGTGCACCACTTCCTGCGCGAGCGAGGAGGGGATCGCGAAACCGATGCCGATCGACCCGCCCGACGGCGAATAGATCGCCGTGTTGATGCCGATCACCTGGCCGTCCATGTTGAACATCGGCCCGCCCGAGTTGCCGCGGTTGATCGACGCGTCGGTCTGCAGGAAGTCGTCATAGGGGCCGGAATTGATGTCGCGCTGGCGCGCCGAGAGGATGCCGGCGGTCACCGTGCCGCCGAGACCGAAGGGGTTGCCGATCGCCAGCACCCAATCGCCGACGCGCGACTTGTCGCTGTCGCCCCACGGCACGGCGACGAGCGGATGGTCGGTCTTGACCTTGAGGACGGCGAGGTCGGTCTTGGTGTCGCGGCCGACCACCTCGGCCTTCAAATTGGTGTTGTCGTGCAGGATGACGGTGATCTCGTCGGCGTCGTTGATGACGTGGTTGTTGGTCACGATGTAGCCCGCCGGGTCGATGATGAAGCCCGAGCCGAGCGAGGTGGCCTTGCGGATCTCGGCCTGCGGCTGACCCTGGCCCTGGCCTTGATGCTGGTGCTTGAAGAAATCCTTGAAGAATTCCTCGAATGGCGAGCCGGGCGGGAATTGCGGCAGGTCGGGGTTGTCGGGATTGTCCTTGTCGCCGTGATCGCCCGACGCCTTGACGGTCTGCGTCGTCGAGATGTTGACGACCGACGGCAGCAGCTTTTCCGCCAGGTCGGCGAAACCGTCGGGCGCCGGGTGCGCCGCGGCGCGGCTGACTTCCAGGCCGGCGGGCCCGCCGGGCATGCCCACCGGCGCGGCGATCAGCCCGAGCGCCAGCAGCGCCACGGCCGAATGCCAAAGTGTCGCTCTCGATAGCACCGTCAAAAACTCCCCTTTAAAGGACAAGCGAGGGCGCGCATGCAATGCGCCGCCGGCCTCGCCACCAGCAAGATACGAGAGAAGCCGGCGGCAAACCAGAAGTCTGTGTATCAAGTGCGGCGGCACAGCCGTGCCGCCTTCGGTGCCGCAAGCTGCCGCGGAGGCGGCAGCGCACTTGATGACCTACCGTCGCAGCAGCCAGACGAGGACAACTCCAAGAAAGGCGGCGATCAGTCCGCCGACGCGCAGCGCCTGCGCCGGGGTCTGCGTCGTGCGTGCGGCGAGGCGCCGCATCAGCTCCGGGAACAGCGCGTAGACCACCCCCTCGATCACCAGGATCAGCGCGAGCGCGGTCAGTAAGTCGCGCATCGGGGCCCGCTCACCAGGGCCTGCTCGTCACCGAATTGGCGCCGTCAGCGCGACGCGGCGGGAGCCGCGGTCGCCGCCGCCGCGCCGGAGCCGCTCGGATTGTTGAAGAACTGGAAGAAGCTGCTGTCGGGGCTCATCACGAAGGTCGTGTTGTGTCCGGTGAGCGCGGTGCGGTAGGCCTCCAGCGAGCGGTAGAAGGCGAAGAAGTTTTTGTCCTGGTCATAGGCCTTGGCATAGATCCCTGTCGCCGCGGCGTCGCCCTGGCCGCGCAACTCCTGGGCTTGGCGCTGGGCGTCGGCGAGGATCACGGTGACCTCGCGGTCGGCATTGGCGCGCACGGTTTGCGCCGCCTGCTGGCCCTCGCCGCGATAGAGCGCGGCCTGCTGCTGCCGCTCGGAATTCATCCGCGCGTAGATCGCCTCGCTGTTCTGCGCGGGCAGGTCGGCGCGGCGGATGCGGGTGTCGACGACATCGATGCCGAAAGACTTGGCGTTCGCGCGCACGTCGTCGCGGATCAGGTGCATGATATCGGCGCGCTGCGCCGAAAGCAGCGCCGAGAGCGGCACCTTGCCGACTACCTGGCGCAGGCTGCTGCTGACCATCGCCGTGAGGCGCGCGCGCACCGAGTCCTCGGTGCCGACGGTCTGGTAGAACAGCAGCGGATCGACGATGCGGTAACGCGTATAGGTATCGACCACCAGCCGCTTCTGGTCGGCGGCGATGACCTCCTCGGGCGGCGGCTCGACGTCGAGCAGGCGCTTGTCGAAATAGACGACGTTCTGGACAAAGGGGATCTTGAACTCGAGGCCCGGCTGCGCGACCGGCCGCACCGGCTTGCCGAATTGCAGCACCAGCGCCGACTCGGTCTGGTCGACGATGAACAGCGAGCTGTCGAGCACGATGCCGATGACGATCAGCACGGCGGCGATGGCGATGCCGAGCCGGCGGTTCATGGCTTGGCCCCCGTGCCGGGTGACGTCGCTTGCTGGGCGGCCGACGACGAGGAGGGCGCGGGGAAACCCGGCAGGCTCGGCAGCGGCAGATAGGGCAGCACGCCGTTCTGGCCCGCCACGCCACGATCGAGGATCACCTTGTTGGCGTCTTCGAGGATCTGCTCCATGGTCACGATGTAGAGCCGTTCGCGCGTCACGTCCTCGGCGGCCTTGAAGGCCTGGTAGACCGAATCGAAGCGCGCCGCATCGCCGGTCGCCTGGGCGACGACCTTCGCCTTGTAGGCTTCCGCCTCCTGCCCGATCTTGGCGGCGTCGCCCTTCGCCTTGGGGACGACGCCGTTGCGATAGGCCTCGGCCTCGTTCTTGAGCCGCGCCTGGTCGGCGAGCGCCGCCTGCACGTCGCGGAAGGCGGCGATCACCGGAGCCGGCGGGTCGACCCGCTGCAGCGTCACCTGGGTGACCTCGACACCCGCGCCGTAGCTGTCGAGCAGCAGCTGCGACAGTTTCTCGGTCTCGGTCTCGACCTGCTGGCGGCCCTCCGACAGCTCCATCGCCAGCGGATGCTCGCCGATGACCTCGCGCAGCGCGCTTTCCGCCGCCGATTTCACCGTTTTTTCCGGCGCGCGGATGTTGAAGAGATAGGCCTTGGCGTCCTTGATGACCCAGAAGATCGTGCAGTTGATGTCGACGATGTTCTCGTCGCCCGTCAGCATCAGCGATTCCTCGGGCACCTGGGTGCTGGCGGTCGGCCGGCCCTCCGCATCCTCGTTGCGGAAGCCGATCTCGGTGCGGTTGACGCGCGTGACCTTGGGCGTCAGCACGCTCTCGATCGGCCGCGGCAGATGGTAGTTGAGGCCCGGCTGGGTCAGCCGGTCGAAGGCGCCGAAGCGCAGCACGACGCCGACCTCGTCGGGCTCGACGCGATAGAAGCCGCTCGCCAGCCACAACCCGATGACGACCGCGACGACGATGGCGATCAGGCTGCCCGAGCCGCGCCCGCTCGGCAGCAGACGGCGGAAGCGGTCCTGGCTGCGACGCAGCATCTCCTCGAAATCGGGCGGCCGGATGTTGGGGCCACGCGGCGGCGGACGCGATCCGTCGTCGTCATCACCGCCGCCGCGGCCGCCGCCCCACGGGCCGCGCGGGCCGCCGCCGCCATTGCCGCCG
>JASHUW010000307.1 GCA_030039815.1 Alphaproteobacteria bacterium | reverse complement strand
CGATATCGGCGTCGGAGCCGACCTGAAGCGCGCCCTTGCGCGGAAAGAGGCCCCAGGCCTTTGCCGGGTTGACCGCGCTCCACCGTACATAGTCGCTGATCGACATGCGGCCGCGATTGACCTCGGTCAGCATGATCGGCATCTGGGTTTCGACCCCGGGAAAGCCGCAATCGCAGCTCCAGATGTTGCCGCGCAGCTTTTCCTCGGGCGCGTGCGGCGCGTGGTCGGTCGCGATCATGTCGATCGTACCGTCGACAAGCGCCTGCCACAGCGCCTCGCCATGACCGGCCGCGCGGATCGGCGGATTGACGCGCAGGATGCCGCCCAGCCGCTCGACATCGGCGGTGTCGAAGAAGAGGTATTGCGGGCAGGTTTCGACCGTCAGGTCGACGCCGCGCGCCTTCGCCGCGCGCACGAGGTAGAGCGCGTCCTTGGAGCTATGATGCGCAATATGCAGCCGCGCGCCGGTCCATTCCGCGAAGACGATCGCCCGGCCGATCGCCTCGACCTCGCAGACTTCCGGCCGGGCCGCCAGATGCGCGTGCGGATCGTCGCGGCCGGCCGCCTTCATCCGCGCCTGGCGTCGCGCCATGATCGACGGATTTTCGGCATGGACGACACAGCGCAGCCCGTGCGCGGCGAGGATCTCGAACCCTTCCAGCATCGCCCCGTCGCTCGGCGCCGGCAGGTTGCCGAACGTATTGCCCATAAAGCATTTGAACCCCGCGACGCCGGAAGCGATCAGGCCCTCCAATCCGTCGATATTGTGTTCGTCGAGAAGGCCGTAGATGCCGTAATCGACATGCGCCTGCCGGGCCGCGGCCTCCTGCTTGAGACGTAGCGCCTCTATCGTCCCGGTCGGTGGGTCGGTGTTGGGCATCTCGAACACGGTGGTGACGCCGCCGACCGCCGCTGCGGCCGTCCCGGTACCCCAATCCTCCTTGTGGGTGTAGCCGGGCTCGCGGAAATGGACGTGGCTGTCGATCGCGCCGGGCAGGACATAGCGGCCGCCGGCGCGGATCACCTCGCGAGCGTTTCCCTCGTCGAGGTCGCGGCCGATCGCGATGATGGCGCCGTCACTGACGGCGATGTCGGCTTCGGTCACGCTGTCGGCCGCGACGAGACGGCCTCCAGTGATGAGCAAATCGCAGGATTTCATCCCTTATCCCCCGAGGCAGAAGTTTTGCAAGATGCGGACCGCTGCCCAGGAGATGGCGATGGCAAGGCCGTTTCACCTCGCGTGGTTTCTACAGGGATCAAGCGCCCAAGCCTGGGGCGAGTCGTGGACCGGACATATCGGTACCAGCTGGACGGTGCCGAATTTGTTCCTCGACCTCGCGAGGTCTCTGGAACGCGCATGCTTCGACTATGTGCTGATCGAGGATTCGTCTTATATCGGCGAAAGCTATGCCGGGTCGAACGCGATCTACCTGGAAAATGCTATCGCCGTGCCGCGCCAGGATCCGTCGGTCATCGCGGCGTTGATGACCCAGGTCACCGAACGGATCGGCATCGTTCCGACCTTTGGCACCTACAGCCACCACCCCTACCTTCTCGCCCGAATGATCGCCTCGCTCGACCAGGTGTCGCGCGGCCGGGCCGGGTGGAACGCGGTCACCGGCAGCTCGGATTTCGCGGCGATGAATTACGGTCTGCCCGGCCTGCCTGAGCATGATCGGCGCTACGACATGGCCGACGAATACATGGCGGCGGTGCGAGCGCTGTGGGGCTCGTGGGAGCCGGGCGCGATCGTCGCCGATCGTGAAACCGGCGTCTTTATCGACCCCGCCAAGGTTCACCACGTCAATTTCGAGGGCCGGTGGTTCAAGACCCGTGGTCCGCTCAATTCCGGTCCCTGCCCGCAAGGCCTGCCGGTTATCGCCCAGGCCGGCGGCTCGCCGCGCGGGCGCGCCTTTGCCGCCCGGCACGCCGATACGATCGTCGCCCACGCAAAAGGCATCGACAGGATGAAGGCCTATCGCGACGACGTGCGCCGACACATGGAGGCGTGCGGTCGCGATCCGGATACGTGCAAGGTGCTCTTCATGATCGCGCCGATCCTCGGCGAGACCGAGGAGCTGGCGCAGGAGTATAAGCGCCGCCGCGCCGCGCACGCCGCCGCGCAGATTCGGCAGCGCCTGGCGTTTTTCGGCAAGCTGATCAGCGTCGATTTCTCGGGCTTCGACCTCGACAAGCCCATTGCCGATATCGAGATCACGACCAACGGCCATCAGCTCAACCTCGAGCAGTTCAAGCGAGTCGCCGGCACGCGGACCTTGCGCGAGACGATGGCCGATTACAATGCGACGAGCCTGTCGGTCGAGTTGGTGGGGACGCCAGATAGCGTCGCCGCGAAGATGGGCGAGGTGATGCAGGAGGTTGGCGGCGACGGGTATTTGTTCTCACTGCCCGATGTCAGCCGGCGTGCGCTCGCCGAGATCGAGGATGGGCTTGTCCCGGCGTTGCAGGATCGCGGTCTGGTGCGCAAGGCCTACGCCCACGCGCAATTCCGCGAGAACCTATTGGAGTTCTAGCTCTCGTAGCGGCTCTTCGGCCGGTCAAGGTCCATATTCTCGCGCAGCGTCGTGCCCGCGTATTCCACACGGAACAGGCCCCGGTTCTGCAACTCCGGCACCACCAGCTCGACGAAATCGTTGAGCCCGCCCGGCAAATGCGACGGATGGAAGAGGAATCCGTCGACCCCGTAGCCGCGGAACCATTCCTCCATGTTGTCGACAATCTCGACCGGCGAGCCGATCAGCGTGCGCTGGCCGCGGGCGCCCGCGAAACGCTGGTAAATCTGGCGGATGGTCAGCCCCTCTTCTTTCGACCAGCGGATGATGTTGCGCGTCGAGCTTTGGCTGGCAAGCGCCCAGTGGCTTTCGTCGATGTCGGGAAGCGGGCCGTCGAGGTCATATTCCGACAGGTCGAAATTGCCGAGCTGGTTCGACAGCACTTCAAGCCCGACATCGGGATGAATTTTTTCCTGCAAGAAGCGGTGCTTTTCCTCGGCTTCCTTCTTGGTCTGGCCAACGATCGCGTTGAGCCCCGGCATCACCTTCAAGGCTTCGGGCGGGCGGCCGTAGCGCGCCATGCGTCCCTTGAGGTCGCGATAGAAATCCTGCGCACCGGCCAATGTGTGCTGCGGCGTGAAGACGCCCTCGGCGAAGCGCGCCGCGACCTCGCGGCCGGTGTCCGACGAGCCGGCCTGGAACAGCACGGGGTGGCCCTGCGGCGGCCGCGCGACATTGAGCGGGCCGCGCACCGAGAAATGCTCGCCTTTGTGATTGAGCGCGTGGAGTTTCGTCGGGTCGAAGTAGCGGCCGCTGGCGCGGTCGCGCAGGAACGCATCGTCGTCCCAGCTGTCCCACAGCCCCTTGACGACATCGACGAACTCGACCGCCCGGTCGTAGCGCTCGCCATGCTCGAAATGCTGTTCGCGGCCGAAATTCCAGGCTTCCGAGACGTTCGAGGATGTCACCACGTTCCAACCCGCGCGGCCCCCGCTGATATGGTCGAGCGAGGCGAATTTGCGGGCGATGTGATAGGGCTCGTTGTAGCTGGTGGTCGCGGTGGCGCAGAGGCCGATATGCGACGTCACCGCAGCGAGCGCCGGCAGCAGCGTCAGCGGGTCGAAATACGCCATGTATTGCGGCCAACGCGACAACGCCGCCAATTTGCCGTCGCGCGTCGCCACCGCGTCGGCGACGAACATCAGGTCGAACTTGCCGCGTTCCGCGGTCCGGGTGATCTCGGCGTAGTGACGGAAATTGGTGCCGGCGTCGATCTGCGAGTCCGGGTGCAGCCATGCCGCGACATGGTTGCCGGTCGGATGAAAGAACGCGCCGAGATGCATCTTCTCGCCGGGACGCTGGTCACGCATCTTTCCGCTCCTTCGCGAGGTCACCTCGTCGCTGCAATCCCAGGGCCAGCCTCGAGCGGGGCTGCAGGCTCACGAGCCTGCATGGCCGCTGGCACGCGGCTTGCCTACCGTTTCACCATCATCCACGGGAGACAAGCATGTTGCTTCGCGCCGTCGGCCTGGTTCTCGCAACGATCATTATCTGCCTTGGCTCGCCGGCATCGCGGGCACAATCGCTGCCCTTGCTCGAAGCCGGCAAGCTGACTTGGGGCTCGGCCGCAACCTTTCCGCCGTTCGAGTCGATGGATAACGACAAGGCAGTCGGGTTCGACGTCGACATGATGGACGCGATCACCGCCAAGATGAAGCTGACCTCGTCGATGACGGGGATGGAGTTCAAGGGCCTCATCCCGGCTCTGTTGGGCAACCGCATCGATGCGATCGTCAGCGGCATGTACATCAATCCGGAGCGCAGCCAGGTCGTTGATTTCATCCCCTATCTCAAGGTCGGCAACCAGATCCTCGTCGCCAAGGGCAACCCGCTCCACATCAAGGACAAGATGGACATTTGCGGCCATCGGATCGCGGCGCCGGTCGGCACGGTCTACGAGAAGGCGGCGCAGCAGATCATGGCCGATTGCCAGTCGGCCGGAAAACCCGCCTTGTCGCTATTGAGCCTGGGCTCGACGGCGGCTGGCGCGCTTGCGCTCAAGGAAGGGCGCGCCGACTCGATCATCGCCTCGACCCCGACTAACGCCGCACTCATCAAGGATTCGCCCGACGCATTCGAGACCGCGGGAGATGTCTTCGACAATGGCACGCTCCTTGGCATCGGCGTCAGCAAGGATAAGCCGCAGCTCAAGGCCGCGCTCGACGCCGCGTTCAAGCAGAT
>JASHUW010000306.1 GCA_030039815.1 Alphaproteobacteria bacterium | reverse complement strand
CCGAGCGCGTCGAGCGTGCGCCGGGCAAGCGCGATCAGCTCGATATCGGCCTGCGGCTGGGCGACGCCGAGGATTTCCGCATCGATCTGGTGGAACTGGCGGAAGCGGCCTTTTTGCGGCCGCTCGTAACGGAACACCGGACCGCTGGCGAAGAATTTGAGTGGCGCCGACTGCGTCAGACTGTTCGACAGCACCGCGCGCACGATGCCGGCGGTGAACTCGGGCCTGAGGCTCAAATCCTCGCCGCCGCGATCCTTCAGCGAATACATCTCCTTCGAGACGATGTCGGTATGCTCGCCGATCGGCCGCGCGAAGACCTCGGTGAACTCGAAGACCGGAATGTCGATCTCGGCGAAACCGTACAGCTCGGCAAGCCGGCGCGCGGTTTCGCGCACATGGCGGTGACGCCGCGCGGCGTCGGGCAACAGGTCTTGCGTGCCGCGCACCGGCTGCAAGGCGGGCATGGTGGTCTCCTCGTGGCGCGGCTCGTAGAGGTAGGATGTCGCGCGCGCTTCCTCAAGCCATAAGCCGAACGCCGGCGCGGCGCGGGCTCTCGCTACAGCAAAGCGCCGACGATGCGCAATCGATTCCGCTCCGGACGGAGCCGCCGCGAGCCGGTCGCGCCGCGGGCGGTCCGCCTCGCCGGCAACGAGGCGGCGCGCCTATCCCGCGCTGTTGGACGGCGGCGGGCGGTCGCCAGGCGCTGGCGACGGAAGGATCCGGAACAACGTCGCGATGCCGGTATGCACCACCGGTTTCAGCCGGTCGTGCGGCAAACCGTCGTCCGCGGGCAGACCGTCGGCATCGACAACCAGCAGATAATCGAATTTGTTGGGCCAATCGTGCAGATAGGGGAAGTGACCCTGCTCCTCCGCGGTGAGGGGGCCGCTGCGAAGCTGGCGATAGCTCGGCAGCCCCCAGTCGGAGCGCGGCGGCGCGAGGTCGGCAAACGCCGCGCGTACCCGGATCGGCTGTTTTCCGGGGTCGGCGAAGATGAGCGGCGAAAAGGCGCCGCGCTGCGCCAACAGCAGCGCCGGCAGGTGCGAATCGGTCGCGACCACGGCGTCGATGCGCCGTACCGGCCTCGCCTCCCGCCAGTATTCCGGCGCGTCGGTCGCGGTCACCAGGGCGACAAGCACCCGCGCACCCGGCGGTACCGGCGCGACCGCGGCGCGCATCTCGGCGACTTCCCGATCATAGCCATGCCACATGACGGTGAGCGCGCCGATCCGCACGACGGCCAGCGCGACGAGCCCGGCAACAGCCGCCATCCCGATGCGGCGCGGAACGGCCCCGGTCTCGACGAGACCGGCGCACAGCACGTAGCCGATCATCACAGCGAAGCGAAAATCGAAGAAGGCACCGCCCTGGATGCGAAACGGCGTCGCCAGGTAGGCGGTCGCCAGCAACGCGAGCGCGACGGCCGTGCTCAGCGGCAGTCTCAGCCAGCCGTTGCGCAGCCCCGCCCATAACACGCAAAGCAATGCGATGGCGCTCACGAGATCGAGCGGCAAGCTGTAGTTCATCACCGCCGCAAACAGGAAGACCGGCTTGGTGACCACGGGGCTCGGCGGCCAAACGATGGCGCCGACTTCGTCCGAAGTCGGCGACAGCGCGTAAAACAACACCGCCGGAACAAAGACAGCGGCAGCGGCCAGCCCCCGCCGCCAAAAGATGCGCCAGACGAAATCGCCGCGACGCAGCATCGGGTAAAGCCGATCGACCTCATATCCCGCGATCAGCGCTCCGAGCAGTCCGAGCGCGGCAATGTGGCAAAAAAAGACGATCGCGCCGCCCGCAGCCGCGCCGAGCACCGCCGCGGTCGGGCGCCGCTCCCGCCACTTCAGCCACAGCGCCGCGACCGCGAAGGCGGCGCCGAGACCGTAGAGGAAGTTCATAAAGCCGAGGAGGAAGCCGGCATTGAACGCCACGACCGCGCTGCATAGCGGCCACCACCAAGATTTCTTTCCGAACAGGCAGATGCTGTAGAGGGCCGCACCGCCAAGCGGCGCGAACAGCGAGCCGGCCAGGATCAACCGTCCCGCGACGTCCAGCGGCAACACATAGAGCAGCGGCGGCAGCACCAGGTCGAGCGCAAGATTTGGCAGGATCGACCAGTTGGGCGCGTACATTTGCGACAGCAGCGCATCGCTTTGACCGAGGGTCAGCAAGAAGGCCCGCGCCAAGTGGTTCGGATAATCGAGCACCGGCGGGATCGCGACCGCGAAGAACGGCACCGCCAGCGTCAGCAACACCGCCGCCGCCAGCGCTGTCCGCCAATGCGCCGGCGCGGCGGATCGCGTGACGAGGAGCGATTCTGCAATCATTCCCGCATCCTGCGGGATCGCGCTTAAATTTGGATTACTCTTCCCGCCGGAGCAGATTGCGATTGCGGCGAAGGTGCCGGCGAATGGACATTCCCGCGGGTGCGCCCTGCCGGGCTATTGAGGAAGCGACGCCATGAAGGCATTGACCGCGGAGCAGGTCGCCGCGTTTCACGACAACGGCTTTCTTTATCCAATCTCGGCACTGACGCCGGACGAGGTCGCCTATTTCCTGGCCGGTGTCGAGCGGCTCGAAGCGGAGCTCGGCTGTCCGGTCGCCGAGGCCGATGTGAAATGGCGCTCGCACGGCTACGCGCATTCGCCCTGGTTCAACGAGCTGATCCGCCACCCGCGCATCCTTGACGCGGTCGAGGACGTGATCGGGCCGGACATCCTGGTGTGGACCAGCACCTTCTTTATCAAGGAGCCGAACTCGAAGACCTTCGCCGCCTGGCACCAGGACGGCGCATTCTTCGGGCTGGAGCCGCACGAGCAGGTCTGCGCCTGGGTGGCGCTGACCGACGCCAGCCGCGAAGCCGGCTGTATGGAGATGTTGTCGTCGAAGGGGCAACCGCGCATGTACCGCCACGCCGCGATGGGCCTCAAAAACAGCATCAACCGCGCCGGGCAGACGATCGTCGAGCCGTTCGACAAACGAAAGCCGACGGCGATGGCCTTGAAGGCCGGCGAGTTCTCGCTGCACCACGAGCTCGCCGTGCACCGCTCGGCACCCAACCATGCGTCGCATCGCCGCGTCGGGATCGGCCTCAATTACGTGCCGCCGCACATCCGGGTGAACAGCCCCGTGCGATTGAAGGCGATGCTGGTGCGTGGGCACGACCGTTACGGCAATTTCGAACTGGTCGAGCCGCCGCGCGCCGAACGCGACGCGGCCGCGCTCGCGGTGCACCGGGAGATCAGCGACCGCTACCGCGAGAACTACAAGATCCAGGTCGTGCGGCACGACGAACGGTTCGCCGGCACCAGTCCCTGACCGCCCGTCGGTATCCTTAACGGAATTCTAAACGCCCGCCTCTATCGTCGCATCATCCAATGGATGGGGCGGCGGATGGCGGCGGTTCTGACCCAGATGGCGGCGCAACTCGAAAGTGGCGAATGGTTGAGCCACAAACGACTGCGGCTATACGTCATCATCCTCCTGGTCTGCGAGCTCACGGTCTTCAGCTTCATCGTCGCCGGGACGCATGGCTGGATCGTCCCGCTCGACAAGCCCAATACCACCGATTTCGTCAGCTTCTACGCCGCGGGCCGGCTCGCCGACGCGGGGACGCCGGCGCTCGCCTACGATCACGCGGCGCATCTCGCGGTCGAGGAAGCGATCGTCGGCCAGGGCATCCAATACCAGTTCTTCAACTATCCGCCGGTCTACCAGGCGCTGTTCGCGCTGGTCGCGCACCTGCCCTATCTCACGGCGTTCATCGCGTTCCAGACCGCGACGCTTGTCCTCTTCCTGCTGGTCGCGCGCCGCATCCTCGACGATTTCAGCTCGACGGCGCTGATCGCGCTGCTCGCCTTTCCGGCGGTGTGGTGGAATTTTGGCCTCGGGCAGAACGCCTTCCTCACCGCCGCGCTGTTCGGCGCCGGAACGTTGTTGGTCGATCGGCGGCCGGTGCTCGCCGGGCTGTGCTTCGGGGCGCTGTGCTACAAGCCGCATTTCGCGCTTTTGGTGCCGCTCGCGCTCGGCATCGGCGGGCATTGGCGGGCGTTCCTCGCGGCCGCCGTTTCCGCCGCGACGCTGGTGCTGCTGTCGCTGCTGCTGTTCGGCCTGGGAACGTGGGAAGCCTTCATCGCCACCGCCGGCGCCTCGCATTCGATGTACGAGTCGGGTCGTATCCTGTTCGGCGGCTTCGTCAGCCCGTTCGGCGCGATGCGGTTGATGGGCGCGAGCATCGCCGCGAGCTATGCGGTGCAAGGTGTCTTCACGGTCGTCGGCGCGACCGTGGTCGGCATCGTCTGGCGGCGCGGTCTGTCGCTGCCGGTGCGCAACGCGGTGCTCGCCTCGGCGACGCTGCTGGCGGTGCCGCTGTCGCTGCTCTACGACATGATGATCGGCGCGGTGGCGGGCTGCTGGCTGCTGCGCGGCGCCGGCAGGCAGGCGATGCCGGCCTGGGAAAAGACCGCGCTGGCGCTGATTTACGCGGCGATGCTCGACAGCCGCGGCCTCGCCGAGGAGCTGTCACTGCCGGTCAACACGATTTGCGCCTTGGTGCTGTTCGGCCTGGCGGTGCGCCGCGCCGCTCGCGAGCTTGGGGTTACTTCGCCGCTACGGTTGCGGGTCGCCGCACCGACCAGGTGAAGATCGACGACATCGCGTAGTTCCACACCGCCGAGACCGCCGCGCCAGCGAGCCCCGCCAGCCACCACGAATGGGCGCCGGCGATCGATGCCGCGATCCCGACATTGGCCACCGCGCCAAGCCCGCACACCGCGTAGAACGAGCCGAGCCCGGAGAGGATGCGCCAGCCCTTGAGCCGGCGATCGCGGTAGGTGAAGAGGTTGTTGAGGAGGAAATTGAAGGTCATCGCGACCACGGTCGCGGTCGCTTGCGCCGTCGGAAACGTCGCGACGTGCAGCGCCGTCCACAGCGTCGTCAGATGCACCCCGACGCCGAGCCCGCCGATCAGCGAAAACAACAGGAAGCGCACCGGCACCGCGGGCCCGAGCAGCTTCTGCAACAGCAGCATCAGATATTCCCAGGCGACCAGCGTATCGAGCTTGCTTTCGCCATGCAGACGCTCGCGGAAATGCAGCGGCAGCTCGGCAAAGGAAAACGGCTGCGGGGTCGAGGCGAACAGGTCGAGCAGGATCTTGAACCCCTGCCCCGACAGCCGGCGCATCGCGGCGTCGAACGCCGTGCGCTCGATCACGAAGAACCCGCTCATCGGGTCGGTAAGGTCGGCCTTGACGACAAGCCGGCTGAGCCGCGTCGCGAAATTGCTAATCGCGACCCGCGACGCCTCGAAATTGCCGACGTTGCCGTCGCCGACATGGCGGCTCGCGACGACGACATCGAGCCGCTCCGCCTTGATCTTCTCGAACATGCGCGGCAGCAGCGCCTCGTCGTGCTGCAGGTCGCCGTCCATCACC
>JASHUW010000305.1 GCA_030039815.1 Alphaproteobacteria bacterium | reverse complement strand
TTGATCTTCGGCCAGCGATCGATCGCCTGCCGGGCAAGCGACATGCCGTCGATCGGCCCCGGCATGACAATGTCAGTGAACAGCAGGTCGATCTGCTGCTTTTCGAGGATGTCGAGCGCCGTCGCCGCTCCGTCGGCTTCGATCGGCCGATAACCGAGCTGGCGCAACTGCCGCATGACGATGCGGCGCAGCCCCGGATTGTCTTCGACCGCCAGGATCCGCTCGCCCGCGCCCTGCGCATCGACGCTTTCCCGCTGCTCGCCTGACTGCGGCGTATCCCCCTCGGCACGCGGTAGATAAAGCCGAAAGGTCGTGCCGCGGCCGACCTCGCTATAGACCGCGACATGGCCGCCCGACTGCTTAAGAAAGCCGAACACCATGCTGAGACCGAGCCCGGTGCCCTTGCCCGGCTCCTTCGTCGTGTAGAACGGCTCGAAAATCCGCTCGACCACTTCCGCCGACATGCCGGTGCCGGTATCGGTGATCTCGATCGCGACATAGTCGCCGGGAATCACATCAACATGACTGGCGGCGTAGTCGGTGTCGAGCTGGCGTTTCGTGGTGCTGATGGTCAAACGGCCGCCGTTTGGCATCGCGTCGCGGGCGTTGGTCGCTAGGTTGGTGAGGCTCGCCTCGAGCTGCGCCGGATCGGCGACGATCGGCCACAGATCATCGGCGAGATCGAGCATGATTTCGATCTGTTCGCCGAGCGTCCGCCGCAGCAGGCGGACGATGCCGCCGATCAGCTCGTTGGGCGCGATGCGCTCCGGCTGCAGCGGTTGCCGTCGGGCAAAGGCGAGCAGCCGCCGCGTCAGTTCGGCGCCGCTCAGCGCCGCATCGGTCGCGTCCTTCACCAACTCGGCGGTTTCGTCATCGGCGTCGATCAGCGATGCCACCAGATCGAGATTGCCGATGATGACGCCGAGGAGGTTGTTGAAGTCATGCGCCAACCCGCCGGTGAGATTGCCGATCGCCTCCATCTTCTGTGACTGGCGCAGCCGCGCCTCGCTCTCGCTCAGCGCCGCCTGCGCAGTCTTGAGCGCAGTGACGTCGACGCGCAGACCGGCGATCCAGCCATTTGGCATGAGGTGCTTGGTCACCAGCACCCAGCGGCCATCGGCCACCTGCTGCTCGATGGTATTGCTGACGTCGCGGTGGCGGCTGACGCGTTCGGCGATCCAGGCGTCTTCTTGCCCGCGCGCCTCGGGAAACCGGCCAACGGCAATTCCCTCGCGCAACACGTCCTCGAAGCGGACCCCGACCAGGTTGCGCTCGGTGTTTTCGGGGTAGAAACGACGGTAGGCTTCGTTGCACATGATCATGCGGTCTTCGTCGTCGTAGATCACGAAGCCCTCGGACATGCTCTCGATCGCATCGCGCAACAGCGCCTCGGCCCGTTCGGCTCGGCGTTGCGCCTCGACGACGTCGGTCTCGTCGGTCGCGGTGCCGCGATAGCCGACAAACTTCCCCGTTTCGTCGAACCGCGGCTTGCCATTGACCGAGATGAACATCGATGGGGCGCCGGCCGGCCCGACCGCATAGCGGAAGGCGCGAAACGGCCGGTGCGCGTCGAGATCGGCTTTGTGCGCGGCCCAAACCGGGTCATTCGCCACATCGGCGCCGGTAACCTCCCAGCGGGTCCGGCCGACAAAAGCCACCGGGCGGAGCGAAAGGCTGTCGAGGCCGCCTCCTTCAAACAGCGTAAAGCGATGATCGGCGTCGGTTTCCCACACCCAATCGCCGCTGAATTCCGCGATGTCCTGGAAGCGTTGCCTGCTTTCAGCGAGCGCCTTCGCAACATGCCTGCGGTCGATTTCGCCCAGTGCGATAGCAATCGCGCCGGCGCCGAGCAACGCGATCGAAACCCAAGCGAAAGGCGTCAGCGCCGCCCCGATGGCAACGACGCCGACCACCAGGATCGCAAGCGCCAGTCGCAGCATTGATGCGCCGTTTCAATGGAGCCGGAGGTTTCGTCGCAAGCAATACTAGAACTGCACCCGCCCGAGTGATAGGGGGCGGAAAAAATCGGGCCGAAAATACGCGTCTAGGCCGCGCCCCGATCTTTGCGCTCCGGGAACAGACCGAGCAGCCCGTCGTGCGACGCGGGACACACGCCCCGCTCGGTGATGAGACCGGTGACAAGCCGCGCCGGCGTCACGTCGAAGGCTGGGTTCGCCGCCCGGCTGCCTTCGGGCGTCAGGCGCACCTCGACCCGTGTACCCGCGTCCGTCCAGCCGGCGATATGTGTCACCTCGCGCGCGCTGCGTTCCTCGATCGGGATGGCGTCCCCATCATCGAGCGTCCAGTCGATTGTCGGCGAGGGCAGCGCGACGTAGAACGGCACGCCGTTGTCGCGCGCCGCCAGCGCTTTCAAATAGGTACCGATCTTATTGGCGACGTCGCCATTCGCGGTGGTGCGGTCGGTGCCGGTGATACAGAGATCGACCTGCCCCCGCCGCATCAGATGACCGCCGGCATTGTCGGCGATCACCGTATGCGGCACGCCGTGCTGCAGCAGCTCCCAGGCAGTGAGGCTGGCGCCCTGGTTGCGCGGCCGCGTTTCCTCGACCCAGACGTGGATCGGGATGCCGGCATCGTGCGCGCGATAGATCGGCGCCAGCGCGGTGCCCCAATCGACCGTCGCCAGCCAGCCGGCATTGCAATGGGTGAGAATCTGAACCGGGCCGGCGCCCCCTTTGCGTTGCCCAGCGGCTTCGATCGAGGGAAGCCCATGCTCACCGATCGCGCGGTTGATCGCGACATCCTCGTCGGCGATCGCGCCGGCGCGGGCGAAGGCAGCCGCATGGCGCCGTCCCGGCGGCAACGGCAGCAGCGCGCGGCGCATGTCGTCGAGCGCCCAGCGCAGATTGACCGCGGTCGGCCGTGTCGCCGCCAGCACCTCGGTGGCCCGATCGAGCGCTGCATCGGACGGGTCGTCGGCGACGGCAAGCGCCATCCCGTAAGCCGCCGCCGCGCCGATCAGCGGCGCGCCGCGCACCGCCATGTCCTTGATCGCGCGCGCCGCATCGTCGAGCGTCGCGAGGCGCGCGATAATCAGTTCGTGCGGCAAGAGGCGCTGGTCGATGATCTCGACCGTGCGGCCGTCCGCGGCGAGCCAGATCGTACGCATC
>JASHUW010000304.1 GCA_030039815.1 Alphaproteobacteria bacterium | reverse complement strand
GATATCGACCTCATACTGCTGTACGCCCCGACGCGAGCCGCGCCAGTGGCGCAGGATGTCTTGCACGGTTTCTTCAACCGTCTTGCCCGGGAACTGGTGCGCATTCTCGACGAGCGCACCGGCGATGGCTACGTTTTTCGCACCGATCTCAGGCTGCGCCCCGACCCGCGCTCGACCCCGCTAGTCATGTCGGTCGGTGCGGCGCTCAATTATTACGAAAGCGTCGGGCAGAACTGGGAACGCGCCGCGCTCATCAAGGCGCGGCCGGTGGCCGGCGACCGCGTCGCCGGGCAACGCTTTCTTGCCGAGCTGCAGCCTTATATCTGGCGCAAACACCTCGATTTTGCGGCGATCGCCGACATCCATTCGATCAAGCGCCAGATCCAGGCGCATCGCGGCGGCGGGCGCATCGCGGTGCTCGGGCACGACATCAAGATCGGCCGCGGCGGTATCCGCGAGATCGAGTTCTTCGCCCAGACCCAACAGTTGATCTGGGGCGGCAGGCGCCGCGACCTCAGGGTGGGCGCGACCTGCGAGGCGCTCGCCCGGCTCGCCGCCGCCGGGCGAATCGGCGAGCCCGACCGCGCCGCGCTGACCGCCGACTACCGCTTCCTGCGCCGCGTCGAGCACCGGCTGCAGATGGTCGAGGATCGCCAGACCCACCGGCTGCCGAGCGATGCCGAAGGCCTCGCCCGGCTGGCCGTGTTTCTCGGCTATCCCAGCGCCGAGGCCTTCACCGGCGAGCTGCTGCGCCATCTCGGCTCGGTCGAGAAATGCTACGCCGAGCTGTTCGAAGAGGCGCCGAGCCTCGCCGGGCCGGGCAATCTCGTCTTCACCGGCGCCGACGACGATCCCGGCACGCTGGAAACGCTGGCGGCGATGGGCTTCGCGAAGCCGGAGGCCGTGGCGGCCATGGTGCGCGACTGGCACCACGGCCGCATGCGCGCGACGCGCAGCCAGCGGGCGCGCGAGATCCTCACCGAATTGGTGCCGGAGCTGCTGCGCATCTTTGGCGGCAGCGCCGCGCCCGACGCGGCGCTTGGCCGGTTCGACGCGTTCCTCTCGCGCCTGCCGGCGGGGATCCAGCTGCTTTCGCTGTTCCACGCCAATCCCGGACTCTTGCGCCTCGTCGCCGACGTGATGGCGGAGGCGCCGCTGCTCGCCGAGATGCTGGCGCGCCGCCCCGCGCTGCTCGATGCAGTGCTGAGCGAGGATTTTCTCGCACCCTTGCCGGGAGGCGACGCGCTGGCCGCTGAGCTCGGCGAGATGACCGCTGGCGCCCGCGACTTCGAGGACACGCTCGACCTGTTGCGCCGCTGGGCCAATGAGCGGCGCTTCCAGGTGGGGGTGCAGCTGCTGCACCGGACGCTCGATCCGGCGGCGTCGGGAAGCGCCTATGCCGATATCGCCGAGGCCGTGCTGGGCGCGCTCTTGCCCACCGTGGCGGACGAGCTCGCGCGCCTGCACGGCGAGGTGCCAGGCGGCGGGGTCGCGATCATGGCGATGGGGCGGCTCGGCAGTCGCGAGATGACCGCGGCCTCCGATCTCGACCTGATCCTGATCTACGACGCCCCCGCGGCAAGCGAGGCATCCGACGGCCCGCGACCGCTGGCGATCTCGACCTATTACGCGCGGCTCTGCCAGCGGCTGATCGGCGCGATCACCGCACCGACCGCGGAAGGCCGGCTCTACGAGGTCGACATGCGGCTGCGGCCGTCCGGTGCCTCGGGGCCGATCGCGACCAGCCTCAGCCATTTCGCGCACTATCAGCGCGAGGACGCGTGGACGTGGGAGCACATGGCGCTGACCCGCGCCCGCCCGGTGGCGGGCGACGCACGGCTGTGCCGCCGCATCGAGGCGGCTGTCGTGGCGGCGCTGCGCGAAAAGCGCGACCCCGCCAAGCTGGTGATGGATGTCGCCGAGATGCGGCGGCGCATCGCCGACGAGCACCCGCGCCCGGCGGCGTTCGATCTGCGTTACCGGCGGGGCGGGCTCGTCGACCTCGAATTCATCGCGCAGTACCTGATGCTGCGCGAGGCGCCGCGCGCGCCGCAGGTGCTGCACCACGACATCGCCGGCGCCATCGCCGCGCTCGGCGACGCCGGCGCGCTGGACCCGCAGGCAGCCCGGACGCTGGGCGACGCGCTCCTGCTCCTGCGCGCAGTGCGAGTCTTCCTGACCCTGCTGTTCGACCGCACGCCCGACGGAGAGGCGCTGAAGGGGTCGGCCGGTGCGACGCTGGCGCGCTGCGTCGGCGCGGTTGACTTCGCCCGCCTCGACGCGGATATCACGACGGCCTGCACCGCCGTGCGCCAATGCTATGATCGGCTGATCGCCGAGCCCGCCCAGCGGGCATCGCGATCGCGGACGGAACCCAGCAAAGGGCAAAAAGGAGGCGAGACGAGATGAGCGTCAGTGTCGGCGACAAGGCCCCCGATTTCACCCTGCCCACCGACGGCGGCGGCTCGGTGACGCTGTCGAAGCTGCAGGGCAAGCCGGTGGTGCTCTATTTCTACCCGAAGGACGACACCTCGGGCTGCACCGCCGAGGCTTGCGGGTTTCGCGACTCGTTCCCCGATTACGGCAAGACCGGCGCGACGGTGATCGGCATCTCCAAGGATTCGGTCGCTTCGCACGACAAGTTCAAGGCGAAGTACCAGCTGCCGTTCACGCTCGGCGCCGACACCGAGGGCAAGGTGGTCGAGAGCTACGGCGTCTGGGTCGAGAAAAGCCTCTACGGCCGCAAGTACATGGGCATCGACCGCTCGACCTTTCTGATCGACAAGGGCGGGGTGGTGCGCGGGGTGTGGCACAAGGTCAAAGTGCCCGGCCATGTCGCCGCGGTGCTGAAGGCGGCGCAGGCGCTCTGATTCCCGCACGGATCAAGCCCCCACCCCAACCCTCCCCCGCTTGCGGGGGAGGGAGCGCGCCGGAGTTATTTACATCTCCCCCGCTATCCCCGGATCAAGTCCGGGGAGGGGAGGTCGCTCGCACAGCGAGCGGGTGGGGGCTCGCGGCGGGAGCCGTTACCGTTCTTTCGGCTGCCGACCCCACACAGAAAGTCGCGTTGAGCCGCCAGATCGCCGCCAGCTGGCACCGCGGCGGAATGGCGGTTGGCGTAGCCATTCCGCCGCCGCGACCGGCGCGGCCCGAACGGCCGCAGCTTCAGCCGCCGCGCGAGATGAAGCGGCGGCGCAATCTGGGCTCGCCGACAGGACGGATCGCGCTGATCCACGCGCTCGCGCATATCGAACTGAACGCGATCGATCTCGGCTGGGACATCGTCGCGCGGTTCTCAGGTGAAGGCCTGCCGCAAGCGTTCTTTGACGACTGGGTCGGCGTCGCCGTCGAGGAAGCCGAGCATTTCGCGCTGCTCGAGGCGCGGCTCGCCGCGCTGGGCGCGGCCTATGGCGACCTGCCGGCGCATGACGGACTGTGGGAGGCGGCCGCCAGCACCGCGCACGACCTGCTGGCGCGGCTGGCGGTCGTGCCGCTGGTGCTGGAAGCGCGTGGGCTCGACGTGACGCCCGCCATGATGCGCCGGCTGGAACGCGCTGGCGACCTCGAGAGCGCCGCGATCCTGGAGCGCCTCTACCGCGACGAGATCGGCCATGTCGCGGTGGGGGCGCGCTGGTTCGCGGAGATATGCCGCGCCCGCGGTCTCGACCCGGCCCCGACCTTCCGCGACCTCGTTTCCCGCCACTTCACCGGCGCGCTGAAACCGCCGTTCAACCACGCGGCGCGCGAAGCGGCGGGCATGCCGGAAGCGTTCTACGCGGCCCCGGCGGATGGCGGCTGAGATGCGTCGCCGGTTGCTCGTCCGCCTGCGACCGACGCTGCTGACCACGATCGTCGGGCTGGTGCTGCTGACCGCGCTGACCATCGGCGGCGGCGCGGCGATCCTGACCCTGTCGGTGACCCGGACGCTGATCGACCAGGCGCGCACCGACGCGGTCACCGCGGCTCGCGAGGAAACCCGGCAGCTCTTCGACGAGCCACCGCGCATCGCCCGCGAGCTGGCGGCGGCGGCGCATCGCGGGGCGCTGCCGCTCGGCGATCGCCAGAAGCTGGCCGCGATCCTGGCCGAGACGCTGCGCAACTGGCCGCGGCTCGCGGTCGTCGGCTACGGCAATATCGAGGGGAACTGGTATGTCGGCGCAGAGCGCGAAGCGGACGACGAGATCGTCGAGTACAGCGCCGATCCGGCGGTGAACGGCGGTGTCCCGATGGCCTCGACGCTCCTCGCCGACGGCACGCTTTCTCCGCCGAAGGCGAGCGGCATGCCGCCCTATTCGGTGATCGACCGGCCCTGGTTCAAGGAGGGCGTCGCCAGGCCGGGGCCGATGTGGTCGCGGTTCTACCGGTTCACCACCGGCGTCATCGGGGTCACCAGCATGAGCCGGGTCATGCCCCCGGAAGGCGCCGCGCCGGTCGGCGTCTTTCACGTCGATCTGCGGATCACCGGCATCGCCGAGTTCCTCTCAACACTGCGGGTGGGGCGGCGCGGCGCGGTGTTCCTCGTCGATCAAAACGGCGACCGCGTGGTGACGCCAACCGGCGCGGGTGTGGAGCGCGCCGCCGAGGCGCTCGACAATGCGGTACCGCAGCGTGCGAACGCGACGCTTGCCGCGCCGGCGCGAATCCTGCTCGGCAGCCGTCTCTACGAGGTGGTGTTCGAGCCGGTGCCGACCGAGGGGGATATGGGCCTGATGGTCGGCGTCGTGGTCGATCTGCGCGACATCACCGGCGGCGCCTATCTGCACGCCGCGTTCGCCGCCGCCATCGGCCTCGTCGTGCTGCTGCTCGCGGTGCTGAGCGGGCGCACGCTGTCGGCGCGCATTGCCCGGCCGGTCGGCGCGATCGCCCGCGACCTCGCCCAGGTCGGCCGGTTCAACATCTCGCGCGATCCGGCGCCGCAATCCTTCATCCGCGAGGTCAGCGAACTCGGCTCATCGGTCGACGGGATGAAGGCGAGCCTGCGGTCCTTCGCCCATTACGTGCCGACCGACCTGGTGCGGCAGCTGCTCGCCGGCGGCAGGGAAGCCGAGCTCGGCGGCGACATCCGTCGGCTGACGATCCATTTCTCGGATGTCGCCGACTTTACCGCGATGTCCAAAGGGGTCGATCCGGACCGCCTGGTCGAGGCGATGGGCCGCTATTTCGAGCTGATGACCGGGACGATCACGCGCCACGGCGGCACGGTCGACAAGTTCATGGGCGACGGGATCATGGCCTTCTTCAACGCCCCGGAGGAGTTGGCCGACCACCCGCGCCAGGCGTGCCTCGCTGCGCTCGAAGCGCAGCGCCTGCTGGCGCAGATGGCGGCGGAAGGCGCGTCCGGCGAGCCGGTCTTTCATGCGCGGATCGGGCTTGGCACGGGCGAGGTGCTGGTCGGCAATATCGGCACGCCGGAGCGTTTCGCCTACACGCTGCTCGGCGACGAGGTGAACCTCGCGAGCCGGCTCGAAGGGCTCAACAAGCTCTATGGCACCAAGATCATCGCCTCGGCCGCGGTGCGCGACGAGGCGGGCGGCGGGTTCGAATGGCGCACGCTCGACAAGGTCGCGGTCAAGGGGCGCACGCAGGGGACGCTGGTTTGCGAACTGCTCGGTCTCAAGGGCGAGGTATCCGGCGACATCCTTGCCGCGCGCGATGTCTACGAACGGGCACTTGACGCCTATTTCGCGGCGGATTTCGAGCGCGCCGGCGAGCTCTTCGACGAGGCGGCGCGGCTGCGCCCCGGCGATCTCGCCGCGCCGATGCTGCGCGAGCGCGCGCACGAGCTCGCCGACGAGCCGCCGCTCAGCTGGAGCGGCATCCATGTGATGGAAGAGAAGTGAGCGGTTGCGCGTCATCCCGGCGAAAGCCGGGGACCCATTTTTCCATCGCCCAGGAGGCTGAATGGTGGGTCCCGGCTTTCGCCGGGACGACAGGTGGTATAGTCGCCGGAAGCCAGCGAATGAGGGACGCCATGACGCAAGACTGGGCCAAGATCACCGCCGACCTCGAACGCCTGTTGAAGCTGCGCTCGTTCGTCTTTGCGATGAAGCTGTTCGAGAAGCGCGAGGAGATGGAGGCGATCCCGCGCATCCGCCGACCGCAATCGATCCACACCTTCGACCAGGTGGTGGGCCAGGCGTCGCGGCTCGGCTGGACGGTCGGCATCACCGCCGACAACCTCGTCGGCGCACAATGTCGGGCGGTAATCGGGCTCGGCAACGCCAAGGACGCCGAGTGGCAATCGGGCAAGCACATGGTCGGCGTCTGGTACTCGACCGTCGAGGACGCAACGGCGCACCAGGCGGCGATGAACTGCGTCGCCGACGGCCGCTACGAGGCGATGGCGGTGGCGCCGCTGGCGAGCGGCCGCCTCGACCCGCCGGACATCGCCCTCTTCTACGCGACACCCGGCGCGATGATGTACTTCATCAACGGGCTGCAATGGGCCGGCTACAAGAAGTTCGATTGGGGCATTGTCGGCGAGAGCGCCTGCGCCGACAGCTGGGGCCGCGCGCTCAAGACCCGCGAGCCGAGCCTTTCGATCCCGTGCTTTGCCGAGCGCCGCTATGGCGGGGTGCTCGACGACGAGATGCTGATGGCGCTGCCGCCGGACTACCTGCCGAAAGCGATCGCCGGCATGGAGGCGCTCAGCAAAAACGGGCTGCGCTACCCATTCCCGCAATACGGCATCCAGCAGGACGTGCGCGCCGGCATGGCGGTGAGCTATCCGGGGCGGGGCGCGTGAGGCGCGTTGCGCTCGGCGGCGCGATCGTGCTGCTGGCCACGGCCGGCGGGGCGCAGGCGGACGAGGTCCGCACCGTGCCGCCGGTCGGCATCAAGCTGACCTACCGGCTGGTCAGCACGACCAAGATGCCGACCAAAACGCTATCGACGGGACAGGTCTACACCTACATCGTCACCAAATCCGACGGGACGACCGCGGAAGGCGTCATCAAGCCCAACGCGATGATCATTCCGTGCGACCGCGCGGACGACCTTGCCTGCAAGGATGCGGAGGCGAGCCCGGGCGCGCACCTCGACGACAACCTTCTGACGGTTCCGGTCGACAGCGACTCGGGCGATGCGCTGTCAAAGCACAGCGCGTTCAAGTTGAATCATTTTCTGGTGCTGTCGCGGGTCTATCCCGTCCCCTCCAGCCGCGACCCGAACGATTACAATCTGCACGATTTCGGGCCCGACCCGGCCTTCACGATGACCAGTACGCTGCAATGCGACGACCTGGCGAAACTCGACGACTTTTTGCCCTTCGGCAAGACGCCGCGGGTCACGCTGACCTGCGAGACCGGTTTCGAGCGGTCGGCGTCGCGCGACGGGAAGCTGCCGCCGCTGTCGACGCACGAGCCGGTCACGATGGAGATTGCCTATACCGGAAGCGGCTGGGTCACGGTGCCGTCCGGCAGCTGGCAGGTGCAGAAATACACCACCACGATGACGCCGAAAGAGGCGGGACATCAATCGAGCGAGGCGGAAACCCTGTTTTCGACGCAGCTCGGCGTCCCGGTCAGGTCGCATCTGGTGGGCCACGTCCCGGCCTCCCAGATCAGCACCGAAAACACGGTCGAGCTGATCAGCGTCTCGCAGTGACTTTGCCAATCCGAGCGCCCAGCGCCATCCTCGATGTGGCGGGCGAGGATGACGTGGTCATCCGCGTGCGGCGGCACGGCAACACGCGCGGCCCGCGGCTGATCCTCAGCCATGGCAACGGCTTCGCGATCGACGGATATGTCGCGTTCTGGGACCGGTTCCTCGACGATTTCGAGGTGGTCGCGTTCGACGCGCGCAATCACGGCTGGAACGCGCTTACTCACCCGCCGCGCCACGATTACGCGCATATGGCGCGCGATCTCGACCGCGTACGAGAGGCGGCGGAGGCCGAATTTGGCCGAAAACCGACCGCCGGGCTGTTCCATTCGATGTCGGCGCAAGCGGCGATGATCGCGACGCTGGAGCTGGGATGGCGATTCGATGCGCTGGTGCTGTTCGATCCGCCGAACAACCCGGCGGAGGGCCACCCGGCGCGGCCGGCGATGGTGCGCTATCTCAACCGGCTCGTCACCTGGGCGGCGGGGCGGCGCGAACGCTTCGCCGACCCCGGCGAATTGGCGGCTGAGTATGCCTCGGCGCGCGCCGGGCGGGATTGGGCCGCCGGCTCGCACCTGGTGATGGCCGAGGCGGTGCTGCGGCCGACACAAGAGAGCGGCTGGCGCCTGCGCTGCCCACCGGCGCTCGAATCGTCGATGTACGCGCAGGGCATCATGCTCGATCTGCGGCCGCAGGCCAGCGCCTTCCCCGGCCCGGTCAAGCTGATCGCCGGCGATCCGGAGCGCGAGCGGCCGGATGCGACGGCGCTATCGAACCAGGCGCTGGGGCGGGAAGGCGGGTACGACTATCTGGCGATGCCCGGCACCGGGCACCTCTTGCAGCTCGAAAAGCCCGCCGCCTGCGCCGAGGCGGTGCGGGAGTTCCTCGCGAGGGTGGGATTCCGCTAACCCTGCGCCTTCAGCGACAGGTACATGTCCAGCGCTTCCTTGGGCTTGGTGTTCTTGTGCACGACCGCGTGGACGGCGGCGATCATCGCCTTCGGCGCATCGGACTGGAAGATGTTGCGACCCATGTCGACGCCGGCCGCGCCTTCCTGCACGGCGTTGTACGCCATGGTCAGCGCGTCGAGCTCGGGCTGCTTCTGCCCGCCCGCCATGACGATCGGCACCGGGCAGGAGGCGACGACGGTGTCGAAGCCCTCGGCGACGTAATAGGTCTTGACGTATTGCGCGCCGAGTTCGGCAATGATCCGGCAGGCGAGGCGGAAATATTTGGCGTCGCGTACCATGTCGCGGCCGACCGCGGTGACGCCCATCACCGGCATGCCGACGCGCAAGCCGGCATCGACCAGCCGCGTCATGTTGTGGATCGAGCGCGTCTCGTGCTCGCCGCCGATGAACACCTGGATGCCGACCCCGGCGGCGTTGAGCCGCACCGCGTCTTCCATGTCCATCGCGATCTGCTCGTCGGACAGCTCCTTGAGGATGGAGGGCCCGCCGCTCGCGCGCAGCACCATCGGCTTGGGCGATTCGGCCGGGATCACGCTGCGCAAAATCCCGCGGGTGCAGAACAGCGCGTCGCATTGCGGCAGCAGCGGCACGATGTTGAGGTCGATCCGCTCCAGCCCGGTCGTCGGACCCTGGAAATAGCCGTGATCGACCGCGAGCATGACAGTGCGACCGCTCTGCGGGTTGAACACTCGCGCCAGCCGGTTTTTCATGCCCCAATCGAGCTGATGCGAGCCCTTCAAAAAGAACCCCGGCGCCGCCTGCGGCGTGCCCGACTGGTAGCGCTGGCCTTCGATATCGGCTTCCGGCATGGCCATCCCCCAACGATCGGCGGAAATCGGTCGAGAGGATGCCTGTTTTGCCGGCCCGCAACAACTAGCGAGGCGCCGCCGCGATGTTGCCGCCATCGACCGTGGCGAACGAACCGGTGGTGCTGCGCGCCAGCGCCAGCGACAGGAAAGCCTGCGCGACGTCGTCGGCGATGACTTCACGCTTCAACAGGTTGCGCCCCATATACTGTTC
>JASHUW010000303.1 GCA_030039815.1 Alphaproteobacteria bacterium | reverse complement strand
TCTCGCCGCGCGCGTAGACCTCCTCGAACAGCACCGAGCCGCGGCTGCGCGCGAAGCTGCAGATGATCTTCCTGACGCGCCCCTCACCAATGAGGCGCGCGACGCCTTCGCGGCCGCGCCCGGCGGTGTTGTGGACGACGGTAAGGTCCTTCGCGCCCTGCTCGATGAGCCCGTCGACCAGAGCGCGCGGCTCACCGACCTGCGCGAAGCCGGCGACAATGACGGTCGAGCCATCCTTGATGCCGTCCATCGCCTCGGCGACCGAGCGGACGGATTTGTCGATCATGTGCGTTCCCGGCGTTTCCCGACCGGATTTAAGCGGAAGAGCGCGGGTCGGGCTATAGTCCCGCCACACCGGCGAAATCCGGTGCCCATATCTCAGCCGCTCGGACAGCGGAAACATGGGTCCCGGCTTGCGCTGGGATGGTGCGAATGGCGAAGGCCGATATCCTGCCCGCGACACCCAATGCCATCGCTCATGCGGCGAAATTGCTGCGCGCGGGGCAGCTCGTCGCGTTCCCGACCGAGACGGTTTACGGGCTCGGTGGCGACGCGACGAACGACGGTGCGGTCGCGGCGATTTTCGCGGCGAAAGACCGACCCCGCTTCAACCCGCTAATCGTTCATGTCCCCAGCCTTAGCGAGGCCGAGGGCCTCGCCGCGTTCGACCAGCGGGCGCGGATCGCGGCTCAGCATTTCTGGCCCGGCCCGCTGACATTGGTGCTGCGGCGCCGCGACGATTGCGGCGTGTCGCTGCTCGCCTCGGCCGGGCTCGCGACGATCGCGGTGCGGGTGCCGGTGCATCCCGTCGCGCAGGCGCTGCTACGCGCGACAGGACGGCCGCTTGCGGCGCCTTCAGCCAACCGCTCGGGCCGGGTCAGCCCGACCGAGGCGTCGCATGTCGCGGCGGAATTAGGTGAGCGGATCGCCCTGATCCTCGACGGCGGAAGCTGCGCGGTCGGCCTGGAGTCGACCGTCCTCGACCTCACCGGCGCGACACCGACCCTATTGCGGCCCGGCGGCGTCACGATGGAGGCGCTGACCGCGTTGCTGGGGCCGATCGCCGTGGGCGACAGCGACCCGGACGCACCGCGCTCGCCGGGGCAGCTCGCCAGCCATTACGCGCCGCGCCTGCCGCTGCGAATGGCTGCGACCGCGCCGCAGCCCGGGGAGGCGCTGCTCGCGTTTGGGCCGCATCCGGTCTCCGGTTTCGTCGAGACGCTCAACCTGTCGGCGAAGCGCGATGTGACCGAGGCCGCCGCCAATTTGTTCGCGATGCTGCGACGGCTCGACCGGCCGGACTTCACCGGCATCGCCGTGATGCCGATTCCCGACAGCGGTCTCGGGCGGGCGATCAACGATCGGCTGCGCCGGGCGGCGGCGGCGCGACCTTGATCGACGTCATTTCTCCATCAGTGCCGCGGCGCAGCCGAGAAACGCCGGCAAGTGATGAGTGACAACATAGGTCGGGATCGCGGCGAGGTAGTCGCGGAACCGGCCCTTGGCCATGAAGCGCTCGCGAAATTGCGACACCGCGAAACGATCGCCAAGGCGCGGCACGATGCCGCCGCCGATATAGACCCCGCCCTTGGCCCCTAATGTCAGCGCCAGGTTCCCAGCCACCGTGCCGAGCATCGCGCAGAACATTTCGGTGGTCTCGCGGCACAGCGCGTCGTCGCGGCACGTCGCCTCGTCGGTGATCTGCGCGGCGGTGTACTGCCGCGCCGGCACGCCTTCGACCTCGGCCAGCGCATTATAAAGATTGACGAGCCCGGGCCCGGACAGCACGCGCTCGGCCGAAACGTGGTCGAGGTGATGGCGCAGCGCGCGCAACGCGGCGCCTTCGCGATCGGTGTAGGGCGCCATAGTCGCGTGGCCGCCCTCACCCGCCAGCGGCACCCATTTCTTGCCCACCGGGATCAGGCCCGAGACACCGAGCCCCGAGCCCGGACCGAGCACGCCGATGGGATAGCCGAGCTGCGCCGCGCCGCCGCCGATCACCGCCCTGTCGCCTTCCTTCAAATGCGGCAGCGCCAAGGCCTGGGCGGTAAAGTCGTTGATCACCGCGAGCCGCTGAAAGCTCAACCGCTCGCGCAGCCCCGCGATCGAGAAAGCCCAGGGATGATTCGTCATCCGCACCTCGTCACCCACCACTGGCGAGGCGATCGCGATAGCGCCGCGCCGCGGGCGCGGCAAACCGCCGCGATCGGCGAGATAGGCTTCGATCGCCTCGGCAATGCCGGGGTAATCCGCGTCGGCCAGCACACGTGAATGCAGCAGCGTGCCGTCGGGCGAAACCAGGCCGAATCGAGCATTCGTGCCGCCAATGTCGCCGACGAGCCAGGTTGTCGAGGCATGCGAGCCGGTCATTGTGATCTGCGTTCCTTCCGTGTCCTTGTGCGGCGCACAGTGAATCGCGCCGCTGTTTTGCACCGCTTTATCCACCGGAAAATGCTGACTTCTGCGTAAGTTTTGATGACAGGGGTTGACATCGCCGCAGCGCACCTTAAATTGTGCAGTGCAGTATCGATCGTCGATGACGATCCTGCTGCACGTCTTCTAGGCGTTTCCTCCCTGAACTCGGGCCGTGCTCCGCACGGCCCGTTTTTTTCGCGCGCCGCATCGTAGCTTGTCATGAACGCCGTGTTCAGCAGGTTTGCGCCAGATTCTGCGCCGTTTCACCGAGCTTCGCGATAAGTCCAGCCATCTCCTCGCTCAGCCGGACAAAGTCCGGCCGACGGTGATAGCTTCGCTCGTCCATATAGATCGCGCGGTTGATCTCGACCTGCAGCGCGTGGCAGCCGCGCCGGGGCCGACCGTAATAGTTGGTGGTGAAACCACCGGCATAGGGGGCGTTGAGCGCGACGGCAAAACCGCGCCGCGTCAAATAGCGCCGCGCGCTTTCGATGATCTGCGGCGCGCAGGCCGCGCCATGGCAATCGCCGAGCACGATGTCGGCGGCCTCGCGACCGGTGTTGCCGTGCGCACCCGACGGCATCGAATGGCAATCGACCACGAGGCAGAAGCCGAAATTGGCCGCGGTCTCTTCGACAAGCCGTCCCAATGCCGCGTGATACGGCTGGTAGAGCGTCTCGATTCGCTCTCGCGCCTCGGCGAAAGACAATTTGCCGCCGTAAATCTCCTCGCCGCTGGCGACGACGCGAGCGATCGTGCCAAGCCCCATCCGCACCCGCGGCGAACGGACATTGACGTAATCGGGCAGCGCGTCGGAGAACATCGCCGGGTCGAGTTCCCAGGCCTCGCGGTTCACGTCGAGGTAGGCGCGCGGGAAACGCGCGGCGAGCATCGGTGCTCCAAGATGCGGCGCATCGGCGAAAATCTCGTCGACAAAAGCGTCCTCGGAGCGGCGCAGGGTCAGCGGATCGAGCCGCGAGGCGGCGACGAACTCGCTCGGATAGTCGGAGCCGCTGTGCGGGGAAGCGACGACCAGCGGCACAAGCTGCTCTGCCGGGCGTCGCAGGTCGAGGGGAGGAGCAATCGCGGTTACGGACCGGTCCGAGCCATCCATGATCTTGAGATTAGTGCGTGAAAACGTCGCTGTCAGCTTTTCGGCGCGGGAGAGCGCGACGAAAGCGACGGCTTGCCTTCCGCCGAGGAAACGAGCGTGTTAGATGCTGCGCATGACGCTTTCTTTACCTTGATTTGAGTGGCCGCGGAGCTGGCAGGGGCGATGGCTCGCATTCTACTCGCCGAGGACGACGACCAGCTGCGTCTGTTCCTGTCACGTGGTCTGCTGCGCGCCGGACACGTCGTCGATTCCGTGGCCGACGGCGCGGCGGCGCTGGCGCTGGCCAAGGACACCAATTTCGACCTGCTGCTCGCTGACGTGGTAATGCCGGGGCTCGACGGCATCGAGTTGGCCCGTGAAGTCGTCCAGCTCCAGCCCGGCATCCGCATCATGTTCATCACCGGGTTCGCCGCAGTCGCGATGCGCGATCAGGACCTGATGTCCGCAAATCGTCCCAGGGTGCTGGCAAAACCGTTTCACCTACGGCATCTTATCGACGAGATC
>JASHUW010000302.1 GCA_030039815.1 Alphaproteobacteria bacterium | reverse complement strand
GTCATCATCATGACCGACGCCGATGTCGACGGCGCGCACATCGCCTCACTCCTCATGACCTTCTTCTTCCGCGAGATGCCGCGCCTCGTCGACAACGGCCACCTCTACCTCGCGCTGCCGCCGCTCTACCGCATGACTCAGGGCAGCCTCACCCAATACGCGCGCGACGACGCGCACCGCGAGGAATTGCTGGCCAGTGTCTTCAACGGCCGCGGCAAGGTCGAGATCAGCCGCTTCAAGGGCCTCGGCGAGATGCCTGCCAAATACCTCGCGGCGACGACGATGGACCCCGCCCAGCGCACCGTGCTGCGTGTGAAGCTCCCCAAGGCGGCCGAGGAAGACGAGACGATCGAAACTGTGACCGAAGCCTTCAAGCGCACCGAGCAGCTGGTCGAAACCCTGATGGGCCGCCGCCCCGAACTGCGCTTCGATTACATCCAGAAAAACGCGCGTTTCGCGCGGGACTTGGATGTGTAGCTTTCAGAGGGGTCTCGGGTCCCACCATGATGGTTGATCGGTCAGAGCAGCCGCTGGACCGCGTTCTCCTCGTTTGGCAGCGCTGACGAAACAGATAGACCTATTGCTGTGTAACGGTTCCGTTGGGGATGGTGGCGCCGTTGACAGCCACCATATTGTTGCCCGCTGTGGCGATCGTGCCCCCCGAGATCGAGTAATTCTGGTTGTTGTCGAAGATAACGTTACGGGAAATCCGGATTAACCCGCCGGTGGTAGCGAACCCTGTATTGTCGCTTGATACAGACGAGGAGTCGACGCTCAGGACGATCCCGGATGGCCCCGCGCTCACGCCCGTCCCGGCCACGTTAAGAATGTTGGAATTGGTCACGGTAAAAACGATGGAGCCGGAGACGCCTATGACGCCGGCGCCCGAGATCTTTTGAATCGTCGAATGGTCCATCTCGCCAACCAAGGTGCCTCCGCTCGACGACAGGTTAATGCCGGCGGCCGCGTTTGTGATGTTGGTATCGGTGATATTCAGCCTCGCATTGGCTCCCGTGGTTGCGCTGATGCCAGCCGACTCGAAGCCGAAGATCACGCAGTGTTCGACGCTGAGCACCGCGCCTGACGTATAGCTTATGCCGTTGAGTCCGGCGGTGCCGGGGCTGCTGCCATTGCCGAGCAAGCCGTCGAACCGCAAATTTCGTAGGATGACGACGTCGGTCGCTCCCGCCGCGACGGTGATGCCGTTGGTGCCGGACACCAGCACCGATGCGACCTGGCCGCCGCCGCCGTCGAGCGTGATCGATTTGGTGATCGTCAACGCGCCAAACCCGCCGGGATCAAGCGCATCGATCTCGCCGCCGGCCGTCGTTTTCGAAATCGCCCCCGCCCAGGTCTTGCACGGCGCCGTGCGGCTGCACGGGTTGGCGTCATCGCCGACGCCGGAAACCCAGGTGCGCGTCGCCTGCGCCTGGGCGGGGCACATGCTTACGGCAGCAAAGAGGAGCGCGCTGAACAGCGCCAGCGAAAGCATTGTTTTGTTCATGCCGCATCCTCCCTCGGCCTGGAAACGCCACGCTAACACGCTCCCGTTGATCGTGAAAAGCACGCTCCCGTTGATCGTGAAAAATTTTCGGAATGATACGGTTTTGCACTTCTGGCGGCCGATTCCGCGCTATCGGGATGGGCCATATGCAGTGCCGGCGGTCGTCCGCCAGGCTCTCCGCCGAATATATTTAGATGATTGCGACGCGGAGCGGTTCGCTCACCGCCCGCAAAATTACCACAATCATATTTTATTGTTGCGATTTTGCCTGTCCTCCGGCGGAGCGGCAACAATCGCAAGGATCATTCATGGCTGTAAATCCGCTGTTAAAACAGCGAAAGGGGTGGCGGCCCGGGCGCGCGGGATGAGCCCGCCGACTCGGGCGCCGGCGTGAGGCGCAGCGGCCCCTCCATCCCCTTGCCCGTTTACGGGGAGAGGGGATGAGGCATCGCACGCTCATCGCATCTTGCAAACTTGCCGCAGGCCCCCACCTACCCGATGTCGGCCCGGCTGGGTTCGGCTGACTGCCTCCTCGCCTTGGCCTCATCCGGCCGGCGGTGTTTCCGTCCTCCGATCCCCTGCGGTGTCCGATACGTCGCGCTTCGGCGGGCGGTGCTGTGTCTACGATTGGAGCTAAGGGTTATGGCTACCGGCAAAGTCAAATGGTTCAATGCACAAAAGGGTTACGGGTTTATCCAGCCGACCAGCGGCGGGGCGGACGTGTTCGTCCACATCACCGCGGTGGAGCGGGCCGGCATGGACGGCTTGCAGGAAGGCCAGACCTTGAGTTACGACCTTGAGCAGGGCCAGCGCGGCCGCGTTTCCGCGGTCAATCTGAAATCCGCGTGAGGTCTCATGGCTCCGGGGGGCGCTTCGGCGTCCCCCGGCTTTGGCGGCAACAGACAGGAGAAGTGCTTTTGGCCAAGGAAGAACTGATCGAATTCGAAGGCTCGGTGCTCGAGCTATTACCCGATGCGCGGTTTCGGGTGCGCCTCGACAACGGCCACGAAACCCTCGCCTATTCATCCGGCCGGATGAAGAAGAACCGCATCCGCATCCTCGCCGGCGACCGCGTCACGGTCGAGATGACGCCCTACGACCTTTCCAAGGGCCGGATCAATTTCCGCCACAAGGACAGCGCCGCGCCGCCGCCGATGCAGCGCCCGCAATTCCGCCGCCGCTGATCCTCCGCCTTTTCCCGCACTGCCCACTTCATCACCAAATCGTCATCTTTTAACGTGATGATGATGCCGGCGTTGTCGGAAAAGCATGGCTGAAACCAGTGAAAAGATTTGACATTCCGGCGGCGCTCCCCAAATTGAAACCGGGAGCGGAACACCGCTCTTTTCTTGTATAAGGCAACCTCTTCTCAATGGATTTTTCTGAACTTGGACTATCGCCCGAACTTCTTCGGGCCGTTTCCTCAGCCGGCTACACCACCCCCACGCCGATCCAGCAACAATCGATCCCCCATGTCAGCGCTGGCCGCGATGTGCTCGGCTGTGCGCAGACCGGCACCGGCAAGACCGCAAGTTTCGCGCTGCCGATGATCGACAAATTGGCCGCCGGGCGGGCCCGGGCGCGGATGCCGCGTTCGCTGGTGCTGGAGCCGACGCGCGAGCTGGCAACCCAGGTCGAGGCGTCGTTCGAACTGTACGGCAAGAACCACAAGCTCTCGACCGCGCTGCTCATCGGCGGCGAGAGCTTCGCCGATCAGGAGCGCAAACTCGATCGCGGTGTCGACGTGCTGATCGCGACGCCCGGCCGCATGCTCGACCTGTTCGAGCGCGGCAAGATCCTGTTGTCCGACGTGCGCATCCTCGTCATCGACGAGGCCGACCGCATGCTCGACATGGGCTTCATCCCCGATGTCGAGCGCATTGTCGGGTTGTTGTCGAAGAACCGGCAGACACTGTTCTTCTCGGCGACGATGCCGCCGGAAATCCGCAAGCTGGCCGACGCGTTTCTCAACAATCCGATTGAGGTTTCGGTCGCGCCTCCTGCCTCCCCAGCCGAGACGGTGACCCAGTCGCTGGTCGTGGTCGCGCCCGAGGACAAGCGCGAGGCGCTGCGCCGGCTGATCCGCTCCGAGGACGTCAAGAACGCGCTGATCTTCTGCAACCGCAAAAAGGACGTCGACATCCTTTACAAGTCGCTGACCAAGCATGGGTTCGATGCCGCAGCGTTGCACGGCGACATGTCGCAACCGAAGCGCACCGAGACGCTGGAGCGCTTCAAGCGCGACGAGATCCGTCTTCTGGTATGCAGCGACGTCGCGGCGCGCGGGCTCGACATCCAGGGCCTCAGCCATGTCTTCAATTTCGATGTGCCTTACCACGCCGAGGATTACGTCCACCGCATCGGCCGCACCGGCCGGGCCGGGCGCGAGGGCCGCTCGTTCACGATCGCCGCACCTGAGGACGGCAAGAACGTCGCGGCGATCCAGAAGCTCATCAAGCGCGACATCCCGGTGATCACCATTCCCGGCATCCCGACCGAAGAACTCGATTTCGAGGGCGAGCGGAGCCATCGCGGCCGCGGCCGTCGGAGCGCCAAGCCAGTCCGCCAGGAGCAGCGCGAGCCGAAACGCGAGGCGGTGAAGTCGCCGCGCCGCGACCAAAAGCGCGATGCTCCCCGGGACACGACGGTCGTCACGCCATTTCCGAAGCGCCGGTCGCAACCGGTCGACCATGACGACGCGCCGAACGCACCGGGTTTTGGCGACCACATGCCCGCGTTTCTGCGCCGCGCCGTGCCCTCGGTCGCCAGTCGCGGCTAAAGCCTGATATCATCGCTGCGGTTGGGCGCGATGAGGTCGGCATGAAGACGATTTTCGTCATGGTCAAATGCGAGCTCGGCAAGGCCTATGCGGTGGCCGACGAGGTCGTGCAGCAGGTCGAGGAGGTGTCGGAGGTCTATTCGATCTCCGGCGAGTTCGATCTGATGATGAAATTCTATCTGTCCGACAATGCCGATATCGGCCATTTCGTCACCGAGCGGGTGCAGGTTCTGTCCGGGATCAAGGACACGTTCACGATCATCGCCTTCAAGGCGTTTTCGCCCGACGCGGCGGCCGGCTGAGCGGCTTTCATCAGGGGGTGCCATGGCGGAGGATTGGGTGAAGGCGGCCGCTCGCGGCGCGCTTGGCGACGGCGAGGTAATCGGCGTCATCGTCGAGGGCCGCGAGATCGCGCTCTACGAGATGGACGGCGAGATTTACGCCACCGACGACATCTGCACCCACGCCTACGCCAAATTGTCGGACGGCTGGATGGAAAAGGGCGAGATCGAATGCCCGCTGCACGCCGGCCGTTTCGACATCAAGACCGGCAAGGCGACCGCCCCACCCTGCATCGACGACGTCAAGACCTATCCGGTGCGCGTCGAGGGCGACGAAATCCAGGTGAAACTGGACTGAACGTCAGCCATACACCCGTTGGTATAGCGCGACGATCTCGGCTTCGGACGGCACGCGTGGGTTGTTGGCAGGGGAGCCCGAGGCGATCGCCTGCGCCGCCATGATCGGCAGCAGCTCGTCGTAGCGTGCTTTGGAGATGCCGTAAGCCTGGGGGCTCGGCACCTTGAGGTCGTCGTTGAGCGCGCGCAGCGCGTCGAGCAGGCGGGCGACCGCCGCCTGCGACCCTTCGCCTTCCTCGGCGACGCCCATCGCGCGCGCGCAATCGGCATACCGATCGAGCGCGGCCGGCGCCGAGAAGGCGGTGATCTCGGGCAGCAGCATCGCGTTCGACAGACCGTGCGGGACATGGAAGAAGGCGCCGATCGGCCGGCTCATGCCGTGCACCAACGCGACGCTGGCGTTGGAGAAGGCCATGCCGGCGGTCGTCGCGCCGAGCATCATCGCCTCGCGCGCGGCGCGGTTTTGCAGCTCGGCGCAGGCCATGCGGATGTTTTTCGCGATCAGCCCCATCGCATTCTTCGCGATGCCGTCGGTATAGGGGCTGGCGCGCTTCGAGACATAGGCCTCGATCGCATGGGTCAGGCTGTCGATGCCGG
>JASHUW010000301.1 GCA_030039815.1 Alphaproteobacteria bacterium | reverse complement strand
TGCTTGCATTCGTCCCAGATCTGCCGCGCGCGCATGCGCTGCAGGTCGATGTATTTCTCCTGGTCGGCGATATCGACGGAGAGCAGCTGCGCCGACATTTGCTTGATCGACATGTGCACGCCCTCGGCGGCGTAGCCGCGCAGCGCATGCGCCTTCTTCCATGCTTCGTCGTTGGTCTTCAGCTCCTCCTCGATGTCGGCGAGGGTGCGGGCGAGGTTGATCTCCCAACCCTTGATGCAGCGTTCGCGGGTGAGCCTGAGACGGAATTCGGCGCCGGGCGCGCCCGGCATGGTTGGCCACACCCATTTGTCGAGGAATTCTTCGAGGAGCGGGTGCATCGAGCTTCTCCTAAAAACCTGATCCTCGGGTCGATGGCGATGTTGCGATAGCGGCGGTGCGTTGGCAACGCGCCGCCGCAACCGCAGCCCGCCTCAGGCAGTCACGCCGGACATGACCGGGCCGAACGTCTGGAAGCGCTCGCCGTCGAAGCGCTCCATCCGGACCGCCTTGATCGCGACGAAATCGGTGGGGCTGGTATTGACCGTGATGCCAGGCTGCAGCATCGGCAAACTGAAATTGTGCAGATTTGCCGCCTGCCGCATCACGTTTTCGCGGCTCAGGTCATCGCCGCATTGCTTAAGCACCTGGACCATGGTGGCGGCGATCGAGGGGCCGTAGACCGCCCCATTATCGCTCTTGTCGCCGCTCGGATAATACTTGTCCATGAACGAAACCCACCACTTGAAGCCGGCGTCGTCCTTCCAGGTCGGATCGGTCGGGTCCTTGAACGAGTTGTCGGTGATGATGCCTTTGCAGTTTTCGAGCCCCGCCGGCTTGAAGGCCGCCCCGACCGAGGCGGCGATGCCATTGGTGATGAACAGCGGCTTCCATTCGATCTCGGCCGCCTTGCGGATCGCCTGCGCCTCGAATTTCGGGATCGCGATGAGGACAAAGGCGTCGCAGCCCTCGGCCTTCATTTGCACGATCTGCGAATCGACGGTCGTATCCGTGGTTTCGTAGGAAGCCTTGACCTTGATCATCGACGCGGCCTTGTCGCCGAGCCCGTCGAGCACGCCGTTCAGGTAGTCTTTCCCGTAATCGTCGTTCTGATAAAGCATGCCGAGCTTGGCATCGGGCTTATTCTTGAGGATGTAGCCGGCATAGATGCGCCCTTCCGCCCGGTAGCTGACAAAGAAGCCCATCGTCCAGGGGTGGCCCTGCGGATCGTCCCACTTCGTGGCGCCGGTGGCGGGGAACAATTGCGGCACCTTCTTTTCGTTCGCGTAGTGCCAAATCGCGCTGTTGGTGGGGGTACCGACGCTGCCGCAGAGAAGCAGGACTCCGTCCTCCTCGACCAGCTTGCGCGTCATCTCCACGGTCTTTGGCGGCGAATAGCCGTCATCGTAGGAAATGAAATTGATCTTGCGGCCGTTGATGCCGCCCTGGTCGTTGATCATCTTGAAATAGTTGCCCATCGAGATCGGGATCGGGCTGGCATTCGAAAGGGGCCCGCTATACGGGCCGCAATTGCCGATCTTGATCTCGGTGTCGGTCACCCCGGGACCGTAATTTTTCGCGGCGCGGGCCGGCCACGGAGCCAGCATCGGGCCACCGAGGGCCAATGCGGCCGGCGCGGCGGCGAGGATGGAGCGACGTGTCAAACGCTTCATGATGGTCTCCTATTGTGAAGCCTTCTGTTCAATCGTTTGGTTTTGTCATGGCCGGGTTGGCCCCGGCTTCGCACGTGGTTATGGGGTTACGACTGCCACACCTCCGGTGGCGGCGGGACGACCGAGCGGCCGGTTTCGACCTCGACGATCGACCCGGCGGCCGGGCAATACATCAGGCAGGCGGTGCAGCCGGGGTAGGTGCAGGCGTTCTTGTCGATCTCGATGCGGTGCAGCGGCTCCAGCGCGACGTAGACCGCGTTGATGTCCAGCTCGCGGCAGACGATGTAACACATGCGGCACTCGGTGCAGCGCTCGTGGTCGACTTTCAGCACCGGCGCCTCCCTAATCCAGCACCCGCACGCGCGGCGGCGCGGGCGTGGTCAGCGGGCGGTCGAGCACGATGTCGGCGACCTCGCGCAGATAGCGGCAATAGTCGCGCTTGGCGATGCCGACTGCCCAGCGCGCCAGCTCGGCATCGACCGGCTTCGCGACGAACTCCTCGACGATCCGCCGGCCCATGTTCACGTGGCTGCGGTTCTCGACGATCTGGCTCTCGAACGCGCCCTTCAGATCAAGGTCGTCGGTCGCGTCGGCAAGCGCCTCGGTCCAGGCCAGCTCCAAAATCTTCGGACCCAAGTTCAACGCCGCGATACGGATCGTGTGCGGGTAGGTCGCCAGGTTTCTCAGCGAAAAGACATAATAGGCGAGCGACGAGTTGACCTGAAAGCCGCAGGCCGGGTCGGCGAAGGCGGCCTTCTGGCTGCTGGCGAAGCCCTTTTTTAAAAGGAGGTCCATGTACAGCATTTCATGCGTAGACTCGTCGACGATCTGCTTGGAAAACAGGTATTTGACCGAGGGCGGGAAGTCGTTCATCTCCAGCCCCTGCCCCCAGCCGCCATAGATGTAATAAAACATCCGCTCGAGCGCCCAGAGCCGGCCGACGAGTCGGTGCGTCGCCGCCCTGTCGAGCTCGCCGTGGCGAGCGGCGCCGATGACGTCCTCCATCGGCGTGGCGCGAGCCTCGCCTCGGGTCGCCGCCATCAGCTCCTGGGCCAAAGCCCTCCCTGGAAGGTTACGCATGCCGCGCTCCCTCGCGTTTCTGTGGGCGAAGGCTATCATCCTTGACCCCTTGGTACGAGGGGTCATTCCGATGTAGATACGCCTTCCGCGGCATGCGTCGCCAGGTCAGGGAGTGCAGAACCATGGATCTTCGCTTCAGCGCCGAGGAGCTGGCGTTTCGCGACGAGTTGCGCGCGTTCATCCGCGACAAGCTGCCGACCGATATCCGCGACCGGATGCGGCTTGGCTACTCGGCGGAGAAGGAAGACACGATCCGCTGGCAGCGCGTCCTCAACGAGCGCCACTGGGCGGCCTATATGTGGCCGAAGGAATGGGGCGGGCCGGGCTGGTCGCCGATCCAGCGCATGATCTTCCTCGAGGAGAACCAGCTCGCCAACGCGCCTGACATGCAGGTGTTCAACATCACCATGATCGGGCCGGTGCTGATCCAGTTCGGCACCGACGAGCAGAAAAAGCGCTTTCTGCCGCGCGCCGCCAATCTCGACGACTGGTGGTGCCAGGGTTTCTCGGAGCCGGGCGCCGGCTCCGACCTCGCCGCGCTCAAGACCGCCGCGAAGCGTGTCGGCGACGAGTATGTCGTCAACGGCCAGAAAATCTGGACTTCGACCGCGCATATGGCCGACTGGTGCTTTTGCCTGGTGCGCACCGACCCCAACGCGCCGAAGCGGCAGATGGGCATCACCTTCCTCTTGATCGACATGAAGACGCCCGGCATCACCGTGCGTCCGATCATCTCGATCGACGGCACGCATCATCTCAACGAAGTCTTTTTCGACGACGTCAAGGTGCCGGTGGCGATGCGCGTCGGCGAGGAGAACAAGGGCTGGGACGTCGCCAAATATCTGCTCGGCAACGAGCGCACCGGCATCGCCCGTGTCGGCAAGTCGAAGGAGCGCATCCGCACCGCGATCGAAAAGTCGCACGAGGTGATGCAAAACGGCCGCCCGCTGATCGAGGACCCGACCTTCCGCCAGCGCATCGCGCAGTTTGAGGTCGACATCAAGGCGCTCGACATCACCAACCTGCGGGTCATCTCGGCGCACGACAAGAACAAGGACAGCGGCAAGCCCGATCCGCTCACCTCGGTGTTGAAGATCAAGGGCACCGAGCTGCTGCAATCGACGACCGAGATGGTGATGGATGTCGGCGGGCCGCTATCGATGCCCGATTGGGCCGCCGAGCTGCAAGCGCTGTCGAACGAGCCCGAGCTCGGCCCCGCTTGGCCGGCCGAGACGACCCGCGGATACCTGATGCTGCGCGCCGCCTCGATCTACGGCGGCACCAACGAAATCATGAAGAATATCGTCGCCAAGGCCGTGTTGGGGTTCTAGCCGTCGTCGCCCCCGCGCCGGCGGGACCCAGGGCCAACGACGGAACGGTCACCCTGGGTTCCCGCTTTCGCGGCAACGACAAAAGAACGTTATTCATCCGTCAGGATCGTCCCATGGATTTTGAATTCACCGAAGAGCAGCGGCTGTTGCGCGAGAGCCTCGATCGGCTGCTGGGCGACAGCTA
>JASHUW010000300.1 GCA_030039815.1 Alphaproteobacteria bacterium | reverse complement strand
TCGCTCAAATCGAGGCGATTGATGCCGGTCGGCGGGCGTTGCACAACGAAGGCTCGGCGCTGCTCATCGAGCGGTTGGCAGACAAGGTCGCGGTCGATCACGACACCGGCCGGCGGCTTTTCACGCTGATTTGCGTGCTGCATTTGCGGGCGTAAATAGAAACGACGCTTTAGCGCAAAGGACGCAGACGGACCGCGGTGATCGCGGAGTGTATAAATCGCGCGAAGCGCAAACGCTCCTCTAGGAAGAATACTGACGCTTCGCGCCGCTCTGGCAGCTTCGCGTCCTCGGCGTCTCCTTTGCGTCCTCTGCGTTGAGATGTTTTCTATTACGCCAATCGCACATGCACTAACCTGTTGAGATGTCTGGTCTGGTCCTCGCTTCTGCATCGCCCCGGCGGCTCGAGCTGCTGCGCCAGATCGGCATCGTGCCGAACGCGGTTGATCCGGCCGAGATCGACGAGACGCCGTTGTCGCGCGAGCTGCCGCCGGCGCATGTGATGCGTCTGGCGCGCGCCAAGGCCGAGGCCGTGCACCCCCGCCATCCCGATGCTTTTGTCCTCGCCGCCGACACCGTCGTCGCCTGCGGCCGGCGCATCCTCGGCAAGCCCGAAAACGAGGCGGCGGCGCGTCGGTTTCTCGCGTTGCTGTCGGGACGCCGGCACCGGGTTTATGGCGCGGTTGCGATCGCTACCCCCACCGGCCGGATCGCCATGCGCCGGGTCATGAGCCAGGTCGCGTTGAAGCGTCTGAGTGAGGCCGAGATCGCCGCCTATCTCGCGACCGGCGAGTGGCAGGGCAAGGCAGGCGGCTACGCGATCCAGGGTCGCGCCGCGACGCTTGTCTCGTGGATGCAGGGGTCCTACTCCAACGTCGTTGGCCTCCCGCTTTACGAGACCGCGCAATTGCTGACCGGGCTCGGTTATCGATGGCTGAGTTGCTGATCGCGGCCGGGCCGGGCGAATGGCGGGCTGCCTGGATCGAGAACGGCGAGGCCGTCGAGCTTTATGTCGAGCGCGGCGACACCAAACCACCCGGCAGCATCCATCTCGGCCGCGTTGTTCAGATGGCGCCGGCGCTCGACGCTGCGCTTGTCGATATCGGCGACGAGCGGCCCGGTTTCCTGCCGCTGCGCAGCGTGCCGGCGGAGGTAAAGACCGGAGAGGGCGCACAGCTCGTCGTCGCGGTGCGGCGCGAGGCCTGGGCCGACAAGGCACCGCGCCTCACCGCAAAGCTCGATGCTCCTCCGTCTCTTCCCGCAGATTGCCGCGCGCCGGCGCAACTTTGGCCGCCGCCAGGCCTCGCCATGGCGCTGGCACTCCGCCTGCCTGAAATCCCCGCCGCAATCGTCGCCGACGATGCGGCTGTGCTCGCCGCGCTTCGCGCGGCGTTCCCGACGGCAGATATCGCGCGGCGCGATACGGCTGGCTGGGCAATCGATATCGATGCCGCGTTCGACGCGGCGCTGTCATCGCGCCTCCCGCTTGACGGCGGCGGCGCGGTGCACATCGACGAGACGTACGCGGCCACTTTGATCGACGTTGATACCGGCGCCCGGGCAAGCGGATCGTCGGCGCGCGCCGCGCTCGCCGCCAACCGCGCGGCGGCACGGCTTATCGCGCGCGAGCTGCGCCGGCGCAACATCGGCGGCGGGATTGTCATCGACTTCGTCGGGCTGGACCGCCGCGATCACCGCGAGCAGGTCGAGCGGACGCTTGCCACCGCGCTCGTGGACGACCCGGCAAAGCCACAGATGCTGGGCTGGACGCGGCTCGGCCATCTCGAACTGACGCGGCCGCGGCGCGGGCGCTCGCTGGCCGACGCGATGCTTGCGCCGGGTAGTCGCAACAAGCAGCCCGTTGCGCTTGCGCATGAGGCGTTGCGTCACCTTGCGCGCGAGGCGCGGGCCAATCCGGCGGCGAACTGGCGCCTCACCGTGCCGCTTGCTGTCGAAGCGGCGTTGAAAGGCCCCGCGGCGGCGGCGCTCCGGGCGCTGGAAGCCCGGCTCGGACGGCGTGTCGCGCTCGACGCGGCGCCTGCCGGCTCCGGTTTTGACATTGCCGCGATCTAGCCCCATATCGCCGCCATGCCTGACGACAGCCCCATTTCCCCGCCCGGCCCTGTTTGCCCGATCTGCGGCAAGCCGGCGACGGCCGGAAACCGTCCGTTTTGTTCGAGGCGCTGCCGCGACATCGATCTCGGGCGCTGGCTGCGCGGCGTCTACCGTGTCGAGACCGACGAAGGACCCGAAAGCGATCCGGGCGCGGGCGAGCGCGGATAGGTCCTAGCGGGCGCCGAGTCGATGGATCAATACGCGTCGCGAGCGACGGCGATCTGCGATGCGGTGTGCCTCCGCCTCCCGCTGCGGCTCGAACAGGCAAGCCTGGGCGCAATCCCGATTGCGGCAATGACCGGTGCCGGGCAGCCAGCCGCATGCTTCGGCCCAAAGCGCCGCAGCGGGCTGCAGCGCGAACTCGGCCGCCGCTCCCATCAGGAGAGGCAATCGGCCTGATGACCGAAAACTGCGCATCGCAGCGCCTCAAAAAAGAACATATAGAAGTAATATGATCTCAAATTACTTCCAATTCGTGAGCACGTCAATTCGAACGATTCACGCCGGTCCCATCGCGTACACCACGACCCCGAGCAGTTCCGCAGGGTCATGGGGGTGAGGCTCGTAGAGGATCGTCGCATCGCGCGATAGCATTATCGGCGCGCGTTCCGCCAATCCCGCGCCACCCGGCGCCCCGCTCTGGATCAGCAGGTTACGCGGCACGAGCCTGTTTCGCGTACGGGTAATCAGCACCAAATCGCCGACAATGGTGCGATCGAGGATGCCGTAGAGAATTTCGTGTGTCGTCCGTTCCTCACTGGCGCTCGGTGGATCGAGGAAGAAGCGGGCAAGCACCTTTGCGCCGATCGGCACCGCAGCGGGAAGCGGCGCCAAGCGGCGCGCGAAAAGGATCGTGCCGGCAGCAAAGTCGACGTCCGCGCTATCGTCAAATACCTCGGCGGCAAAGCATTTTTCAGCTTCGGCCAGGCGCCCCGGCTGCAGCCGTTCATGCGGCTCCGGCAGGTCGTATGCGAGTGGTCGCGCCTCCGATTCCGCGGCCGCGACGGCGATCATCAGCGGCACCGAGGTTCCTTGGCCGGCACCGAGCAGTTCCCCGACCTGGCAGCGCAGCGAATCCGCGAGCCGGACTGCGGTGTCGGCATTGATTCGCTTGTCGCCGCGCTCCAGCGCGCCGTAATAGGCGGCGCTGATGCCCGCCGCCGCGGCCACCCCCTGCTGAGACAGCCCGCTGACCTCGCGCAGTTCGCGCAGCCGGTTGGGGTAGCGGCGCGCGCCGGTCATCGTCGGAGGGCGACCACGCCCACGCATCTATTGGACACCCTCGATGGTAATCGACCTGAAATGATAGCGGGAACAGCATTGAAGTAATAATTACTCCTATTAAGTAATTATTTGTCCGATCCAGCACTACGCGACATCGAACCGCGTGCGTTGCGGAGCGGTTCGGCGTAGGTGTCGGGGATGACCGTGAACCTGACGGCGACGGAATACGGCGAGGGAAGGCCCGTGGCGATCCTGCACGGGCTGTTCGGGTCGGCGCGGAATTGGGCCGGCATCGCCCGGCGTCTCGCGGCGCACCAACGCGTCGTCGCCATCAATTTGCGTAATCACGGCACCTCACCCTGGGTAGGCGGCATGGATTACACCGCGATGGCCGAGGATGTTCGAGCGGCGATGGCGGCGCGCGGGCATCGGCGCTTTGTGCTGATCGGTCACAGCATGGGCGGCAAGGTGGCGATGGTATTGGCGCTCCGTGAGCCGGGCGTCGTCGAACGCCTTGTCGTCGTCGATATCGCACCGGTCGCGCTACCGACGCCGTTTCTCGGCCTCATCAGAGCGATGCGTGGGCTCGATCTCGATGCGATCACTCGGCGCCGCGACGCCGACCTCGCGCTCTCAGCCGCGATACCTGACCCGTCGGAGCGTACCTTTCTGCTCCAAAGCCTCGTCTTCGGAGACGGCAAACCACGCTGGCAGCTCAATTTGCCGGCGCTCGAAGCGGCGCTGCCGGAAATCGCCAGCTTCCCCAGCTTCCCCGCCGGCACGCATTACGATGGGCCGACGCTGTTCATCGCCGGTGAGAAATCGAACTTGCTGCCGCCGGCCGTCGCACCGGCAATCCGATCGCTATTTCCTCACGCCACCATCGAGCGGATCGCCGATGCCGGACACTGGGTGCACGCTGAGCATCCCGCCGCATTTTTAACGCTGGTCGAACCGTTCCTCGCCGCAGATGCCGATTGATTTCGGGGCCGTTTCGCGCTGACATGACAAAAAGCGCGCTAACATGCGCAACGCTTGGGGTCGCGCGGGGGACGCAGCCACCCACTGCCCCGCCGCGCGGGGTTGGAGGCTTATGTCGAGGGTGACGGCCTTCGCCGCGGCGCTCGCCTTTGCTTTGTTCGCGTTGCCCCGGGCAGGGGACGCCGCGGAAGCCGTGGTGCTGCAGCTCAGCGGCCCGGCGACATTCGAGTTTGCCGGTTATTACGCGGCCTTGTGGCAGGGTTACTACCGCGGAGCCGGGCTCGACGTGACGATCCGGCCGGGCGGATTGCGCGGCCAAGCGCCGGTCGACGCGGTGCGTGAGGTCACCGAGGGACGCGCCCAATTCGGCACCGGCACGATGCAGCTGGTAATCCGCCGGGCGCAGGGCCTGCCGATCCTGTTGGTGGCCCCGATCTTCCAGCAGTCGGGCGCAACGGTCTATTACCGCGCCGACAGCGATTTCTCGTCCCCCGCGGCGCTCGTCAACGCCAAGCTCGGACGCCTGGCGGCGAGCGACATTCTCGATATCGAGCTCGCGACCGCGTTGCGCGCCGAGGGCATCGACCCGGCGCGGATCAAATCGGTGACGCTTAGCGCCGAGCAGATCGTCCCGGCGCTCGCCGACCACGCGATCGACGCCGCAATCGGCTCGGCCTGGGTGGTGCCGTGGCAGGCGCATGAGCGCGGCCTAGTGCTGAAATCATTCAACCCGGCGAACTACCGGGTCGAATATTACGGCGATAGCCTCTTCGCGATGCAGCATTACGCGGCCACCGAGCCGGATACGGTGCGCCGCTTCCGCGAGGCGACGCTAAAAGGCTGGGAATACGCGCTCGGTCACCCCGACGACATGATCAACCGGCTGGTCGCCGACAAACCTGGCGAGCCGGCGGTCGCCGATATATCCGGCTTCGACCGCTACCAGGCCGATGTGGCCCGCCGGCTGTCGCGCTACCCGGAAATCCCGCTCGGCTACTCTAACGCCGACCGCTGGACGCAAATCGAAGCCGGCATGATCGGTACCGGCGTGCTGGCGCGGAGCGCCGATTTGACCAGTTTTGTCTACAACCCGGATAACTCGGCGCCGCTATCAAGCGGCTACCGCAAGCTGACCGGCATCCTGGCGGCGACGATCCTGGCGGCAATCGCACTTGCCGCGGCGGGATGGCAAGGCTCGCGCGCGCTGCGTCGCCTGTGGCGGCGCCGCGCCGCCGACGCGGCTGAGCCGGCGCTGTGGATCGAGCCGGACGCTACGGTCGTGGTGGCGCGCCGGCTGCGGCCGGCACCGACTCCGTCACCAATGCCCCCTCCGCTGCCGCCGCCCACGGACCTCAACGATGTCCTGGCGCCGCTCGAACGGCGCATCCGCCAGCGAGTGCGCGGCAAGGTCCGCTGCCGCTTCTCGCTGATCGAGGGGTTGTGGCCGTGCCGCACGCAAGGCGGCATGGTGGCGGCGACCGTGCTCGACCTGGTCGATGCGGCGAACGCGGTCATGGATGCCGACGGCACGCTGATCGTCGGCACCCGCAACTTCATCTTCGACGATGGCAATATCGACGACTTCCCCGGCGGACAGCTCGGTGCCTACGCGCGCATCACGGTGCGCGACAGCGGCCCCGGCTTGTCCGACGACGCGTTCGAGCACATCCTTGACCCCGAGAGCACGTCGCGGCCCGCGGTCACGCGCGCGGCAGCCGTCATGGAACGCCTCGGCGGGTTTGTCCGGGTCGAGAGCGCCGAGGGCGTCGGCACCGCGGTCCACCTCTATTTCGCGCGCGTCGACGACGAGGCGGAAGCGCTGCCGACTTCCCTGGTTGCGGAGTAGTTGCCCGTAGCCTACGCGGCTTTCGCCGGCGCGTTCGCCTTGAGGAAGGTGCGCACGTGACGCAGGGCGATCACGGTTTGCTCCGGGTTCGCCTTCCACGGATAGAGGCTGACCTGCGCGTTTGGTGCGAGATGCACGGTCTCCATTGCCACCGCATAGGGATGCGCGGCGACGTCGTCGGGCAGCACGAGGATCGGCGTCTGGCAGTCGCGCACGAAGTCGCGGCTCACCGTGAACACAAAATCGGCGCGCTTCGTGTACATGTTGTTGAGGAAGTCGCTGACCATCGCCATCGTGATCTCGGGCCGCCGCTCGCACAGCCCCGGCCCCCAGCCCTTGATGTTGTTCTGGTAGAACAGGTCGGGCATTGTCGGCCGAAAGCCGCTCGGCTGCGTCAGCACCGCGGCGACGACGCGGTTGCGCGCCCGGCTCAGCAGGTTCCAGATGAACGGCCCGCCGATGCAAAAGCCGAGGACGAAGAACTCGCGGATGCCGAGATGGTCCATCAGCCCGATATGGTCGTCGGTATAGGCGTCCCACGGCCGGTCGATTTCGAGCGGCCCGGTCGATGAGCCGCCATTGGCGTTACGCAAATCGGCCGCGATGACCCGGTACTGGTCCTTAAACTCGACGAGCGGGTTGAATGGGTGGGTCTTGAGGCCCTCGACCGTCGAGTTGAGCCCGCCGCCGGGGATAATCATCAGCGGAAAGCCGGAACCGGCCTCTTCGTAATGGATGCTGACATCGCCTCGTTGATAGACCGGCATGGCATTCCTCCTTGCAGAAACAGGATCAGGCGCGGCGCCACAATGGCGGGCGCGCGCGGACCGGATCGAGCAGCGACCAGTCGCCATCTGGCAGGACATGGCCCTGCGGATAAGGCGGGCGCGGCTCCAGCCCGAGCGAGCGGACGACGCGGTCGTCGCGGTAGTAGCATTGCAACACGACGCGGGTCAGCGCCGCCACCGCCGGTCCGCCGACCGCGCGCAGCGCCAGGGCGACCGCCTCGCGCCGCGCGGGGTCGAGATCTCCAAGCGGTGCGCCGGCGAGCCGCGCCAGAACATCGAGCGCCTCACGCACCAGCGGCGCGTCCCGGCCGAGCGTCGCGAGCATGTCGGCCTGGATCGCCGGGTCGTCGGCGCCGGGCACATCGAACTCGTCGCTTGCCGGAATGATAAACCCGGCGATGGCGGCGAGATCGGCTTCTTGCGCGGGGGTGAGCGGATTGTCGGCGGGCATCGTGCGGCTCAGTCGAAAAGATTGGCGAGGCGCTGCTTCATCTGGTCGGCGACATACAGCGCCAGCGCCTGGATCGTCGAGGTCGGGTTCACCCCGCCGGAAGTGACGAACAGGCTGCCGTCGACGATGAAGAGGTTCTTCACGTCGTGCGAACGGCCCCATTCGTTGACCACCGAGGACTCCGGATCGGTGCCCATCCGCGCGGTGCCGAGCAGGTGCCAGCCACCATAGAGGATGGGGCTGTTGACGCAGATGTCGGTCGCCTCGCACGCGGCGAGGACGTCCTTCGCGCGGGCGATGCCATGCGCCATCATCCGCGCCGTGTTCTCGCCGATCGTGTAGTCGATCTTTGGCGCCGGGATGCCGTGGCAATCCTTCAGCACGGGGTCGAGCGTAACCCGGTTGTGCGCCTCCGGCAGATCCTCACAGATCGCCGACAGGGTCAGGCGATGTCCGTTGAGCCGACGGAAGACGGCGTGATGCGCCGCGCCCCACGGCAGGAGCCCTTTCTGCTCGCTGGTGACCGCCTCCATGATCGGCCCGACCCCGCGGCCGAACTGGAACGAATAGCCGCGGACAAAACCGCGCGATCTATCGGTCTCGTAGAATTCCTTGCTCCACAGGCAGGTCGGCGGCGCGCGGTTGCTGTCCGTCTCGTCGGCGACATAGCCGTAGACCTGGGCGTAGGGGTGGAACATCAGGTTGCGACCGACAAGCCCGCTCGAATTGGCGAGGCCGTTGGGGAATTTGCCCGACGTTGAATTCAGCAGCAGCCGCGGCGTACCGATGCCGTTGCAGGCCAGCACGACGACATGCGCGGCCTGGAATTGCTCCTTACCGTCGGCGTCGTAATAGACGACGCCGGCGGCCATCCCATCTCCGTTGGTGGTGATCTCGTGCACCCGGCAATGCGTCTTCAATTCGACCCCGGCGCGCTGCGCGACAGGCCAATAGGTGATGTCGGTGCTGGCCTTCGCGCCTTGCGCGCAGGCCGGCGTGCAATGGCCGAGATTGATGCACTTCGCGCGGCCTTCGTAATCGACTGTCGCAACGGTCGTGTCGCTTGGCCACCAGTGCCAGCCGAGCCGGTTCATCGCCTTGGCGAAGATCGCGCCGGAGCGGCCCATCGGCAGCGGTGGCATGGGCGGGTCGCGTGGCGGCACGGCAGGGTCGCCGGCCAGGCCGGAGACCCCCATCATCCGGTCGTTCTCAGCGAAGAACGGCGCCAGCGTGTCGTAATCGACCGGCCAGTCGTCGGCGACGCCATCGAGGCTCTTCACCCGGAAATCGGAGGGATGCAGCCGCGGGAAATGCGCGGTGTAGAAGATCGTGCTGCCGCCGACCGCGTTGAAGTTCACCACCTTGATCGGCGAGTTGTCGTCGTTGATCGGGTAATCCTCGCGGCGGCCACGGATGTTCGGGCTTGGCGAGTAGTCGCCCCAAAACCGCGCCTCCCAGTCGCGTCCGGTGCTCGGGTACTGCGCCGGGTTCATCCAGCCGCCTTGCTCGAGGCAGAGGATGTGCATCTTGGTCTCGGCAAGGCTCCACGCCACCGCGGCGCCCGAGGCGCCCGCGCCGATAATCAGCACATCGACCGGATCGTTCATGCCGTTTCCTCTCCCACCCGGCGCAGCATGACTCGCGGGCCTCTGTCAGCGCAAGGCGGCCTGGAGGCTGCAAACGGATCGGTTGACGATTGGCGAGCGCCTCAACACATGCTAGTGCGGAAGCCGGAGGGTTTGATGTCACAGCCGCGCGCCGCCGATGATTTCAAGACGATCCGTGCCCGGATGGAAGAATTGCGGCGCGAGCGGCTGCCCGAGCAACCCTCGCAGATCCCCGACGCCAATATCATCGGTCATCGCGGCCCCTGCGCCTGCGGGTTGAGCCTTTTCGCCGACGAGTGCGACGGCTCCTGCAAAGCCCTCTAGTCTGAGCCGGCGATCGCCGGCCGGGTCGCCAGCGTTCCACCCGGCTCTCCCGCGCTTGCACGAGCGGAGCCGATTGCGCACTCTATGTGCAGTCCCCTCCCCAATCTCCGGAGCTTCAGAATGGCCGACACGCAAGAATACACGCCGCCCAAGATCTGGATTGCCAAGCCGGCCCTCGGCCGCTTTGCCAATATCAACCGCCCGACCGCCGGCGCACAGTTCGAGCGGGACCTGCCGATCGGCAAGCATCCGTTCCAGCTCTACTCGCTCGGCACGCCGAACGGGGTCAAGGTCACGATCATGTTCGAGGAGCTGTTGGCGAAGGGCCATAAGGGCGCGGAATACGACGCTTGGCTGATCAAGATCGGCGAAGGCGACCAGTTCGGCAGCGGTTTCGTCGCGATCAACCCGAACTCGAAGATCCCGGCTCTGATGGACCGCAGCGGCCCCAAGCCGATTCGCGTCTTCGAGACCGCCGCAATTCTCATGCACCTTGCCGAGAAATTCGGCGAATTCCTGCCGACCACAGCCGATCCGGCGGCGCGCGCCGAATGCCTCTCCTGGCTCTTCTGGCAGATGGGCAGCGCGCCCTATATCGGCGGCGGCTTCGGCCATTTCTATGCCTACGCGCCGATCAAGATCGAATACGCGATCGACCGTTTCACGATGGAAGCGAAGCGGCTGCTCGACGTGCTCGACCGCCGGCTCGGCGAGAGCGAATGGGTCGCCGGCCCCGACTACACCATCGCCGACATGGCCTGCTTCCCGTGGTATGGCGGACTCGCGCGCTTCAACCAATACGGCGGTGCCGAGTTCCTCCAGGTGCAGGACTACAAGAATGTGCAGCGCTGGTGCGATGCGATGCTCGCCCGGCCGGCGGTGCGGCGCGGCCGCATGGTCAACCGCCTCTCCGGCGACCCTTCGGAGCAGCTGCACGAGCGCCACGACGCGAGCGACTTCGAGACCAAGACCGCCGACAAGGTGGCTGCCGCCGCGCAGTAGATGGACACTTACGACTACATCGTGGTCGGCGCCGGCTCGGCCGGCGCCGCCGTCGCCCATCGCCTGTCGGAGAACCCGCGCGTCAAGGTGCTGCTGTTGGAAGCCGGCCGGGCGAGCCATCCCTGGTCGTTCATTCCGGTCGGCTCGGCGCGGCTGATCACCAACCCGGCGGCCAACTGGCTCTATGCCTCCGAACCGGAGGCCAACACCAACGGCCGCCGCATCCCGGTGCCGCG
>JASHUW010000299.1 GCA_030039815.1 Alphaproteobacteria bacterium | reverse complement strand
GGCGGCACATTCCATCCATTTGCAAGGCATCCACCCGTCCGGGCAGCTCGAGAGCTGCGTCCTCGCCGAACCGACCCAAATCGGCCAGGCCATATGCGCGGACGATGCCGAACTGCAGATTTGGAACGGCTTTCTTCAAGCCTGCACTTTGGCAAAGCCGGCGCGGTTCGGCCCGCTCGACCTGCCGGCCGGCAGCAAGATCACGAACTACAATGGTGCGCCGAGCTCGTTCGCGCTGCCGCAAGCCGGCGATGCGGTCGATGGCTTCGGACTGCGCCTGCCGCCGGGAACGGAAGCCTTCTTCTGCTCCGAGGCGATGACCCTGCGCCAGTTAAATGTCGATAGAAGCCGCTACGTCGCGGTCGCCGGCGTCAAGCTGACCGGAGATATCGAGTTCGATTGCGGCACGTTCCGCAACGGCCAGCTGTTCGAGGACGCGATGGTCGGCGGCAATCAACGGCGCGCCGGCGATCTCGTGACGCGGGCCGACCTGTTCCCCTAGGCCGCCTCTTCCCGGCCGATCGCCGCGGCGCGCTCGGCAAGGCGGCGGATGCGGCCCCAATCGCCGCTCGCGACGGCGTCGCGCGGCGCCATCCACGAGCCGCCCACCATCGGCACATTGGGCAGCGCAAGATAATGCTCGGCGAGGCGCTCGTCGATGCCGCCGGTCGGGCAGAACTCGACGCCGGGAAACACCGGCGCCAGCGCGCGCAACAGCGCGACGCCGCCCATCGCCTCGGCCGGGAACAATTTCATCACGCAAATCCCCAGCGCCCGCACCGCCATGACCTCCGACGGCGTCGCCACCCCCGGCAGATAGGGCAGATCGGTCGCGAGCGCGGCGCCGGCGAGTTGCGGCGTCGTGCCCGGGCTGACGAGGAATTTCGCCCCGGCCTTGACCGCGGCGGCGACATCGGCGGCACGCAACAGCGTGCCGGCGCCGACCGTCACCTGCGGCAGGTCGCGTGCGACCGCCTCGATCGCCGCGACGGCCGCCTCGGTGCGGAACGTCACCTCGAGGACCGCAAGCCCGCCTTCATAAAGCGCGCGGGCGAGCGGCACCGCGTCGGCCTCGCGCTCGATCGACAGAACCGGGATGACATTCGTGCCGCGAAACAGAGGATGCATGAGAGTGCCCTCCTGTATGGCAGCGTTTGTCATTTGTACTCCGATGTCCGGTCGACCGGCAGAGGCGGCGAGCGCGGCGTTTCATCCTTTCACGTTTGCGGCTGCGCTTTCGTTACGGCCGGGTGGAGGGACGGCGAATCGGCGGGCGGGTCCCGCGAGGCGCTACAGCTTGCGGCCCATATATTTCTCGACCTGTCTGCGCTCCCACGCCGCGGTCGTGAACGGCATCTTGTCGAATGCCTGCAGCCCGTGAAGCGCGAGCACGCTGCCCCAACTCACGACGACCCACAGCACCCAGGGGTAATGAGGATTTGTGACGTAGTTCGCCACCGCCAGCACGCCGACGACCACCGCGAACTGGATCAGGTGATGATAAAATTTCTTGATCCGGCGCACATGCGCCAGGGCAAGTGCCTCGTCTTTGTCGACGCCCAGCGCGCTCGGTTGATCCATTTCGGGCTCCTTCAGGAACAGGAAGTCGACCTCGAAAACCGCGGCGAGCGCTTTTATCGTTTCCGGGCTGGCCGTGTGCCCGCGCTCGACGCGCTGGATCGTGCGAACGCTGAGGGCGCCCAAATCGGCCAAATCCTCCTGCGACCAGCCGTGCTGGAGCCTGAGTTTTTGAACCAACATTCCGGTTTCCTTGGTCATCGCGCGAAACCTCGGCTTGGATCGGCCAAACGCGCCACGTCAGCAACCCGCCACCGACCCGCCATCCTCCCCGACAGCGTGGCCGCCGCCCAAACCGACGATCACGACGCCCCGCCCAGCGCCGCTTCCTTCCACAATTCCCAGGCGCGGGTCAGGACGCCGGCGTTGGTCGCCATCGAGGCGGCGGCCTCGCCGTCGCTCAGATAGGTGACGCGCCCGTCGCCGAGACGCAGCGCGTCGCCCTGCAAGCGGGCATTCATCTCGGTGTAGATCGCGCGGAACACCACCTCGGGGATCGAGCGGCCGACCACGACATTGCCGTGACCGCGCATTAACGCCACGGTCGCCCGCCCAAGGCTCGTCGCTAGCGCGGCGCCCAGCGCCGGCGAGCGGATCAGCATGTCCGTGGCGTCGCCATGGGTGTCGCGAATCTCGAACACCGGCACATCGGAGCCGAGAAACGAGCTCATATGATAGATCGGCCGCAGCTTGGCGCTGGTCACACCAAACGGGATCACCGCGGGCGAGTGGCTGTGGACGACGGCCGTGACCTCGGGCTGCGCCCTGTAGATCTCGCTGTGGATGTAGCGCTCGACATAGGCGGTGCGCCGGTCGTCGCCGAGGGCCTCGCCGTCAAGACCGTACATCATGATGTCGGCGGCGGTGACGAGGCCCGGCGCCATGCTGCGCGCCAGCAGAAAAACCCCGGGTGCGCTATCATGGCGCACGCTGACATGACCGAAGCCATCGACCACGCCCTCGCGTGACAGGATGCGATTGGCGGCGACGAGGTTCTCGATCAGCGCGGGATCGGCGGGCCCGGGCGTTGCATCAGCCATGCGTTTTCCTCCACGCCTCATTCTCTCTTGGCGTCGACACGATTTCCATCCCAGGCGTTGACATTGCCGGGCGGGGGGCGATGTGATCGGGGGACACCAGGGAGAACACCGTGGAAAAACGCAGGCTCGGCAAGACCGGTCTCGATGTCTCGCTCCTGGGCTTCGGCTGTGGCGCGGTCGGCGGATTGATGGTCGGCGGCACGCCGGCCGACCAGGAACGCGCGGTGGCGCGCGCGCTCGAACTCGGGGTCAATTACTTCGACACCGCCGCGCAATACGGCAACGGCCGTTCGGAAGAGAACCTCGGCTGCGTGCTCAAGAAACTGAGGCCCGACATCTATCTCGGCACCAAGGTGCGGCTGCCGCCGACCGAGCCCGGCCAGATCGCCGCCGGCATCACCGCCGCACTGGAAGCGAGCCTCACCCGCCTCCAGCTTGAGCGGGTCGATCTCTACCAGTTCCATAACGCCATCGTCGGCAGCACGGCGGGCGGCAATTTCGCGGTCGAAAGCATGCTGGAAGAGGTCGTGCCGGCCTTCGAAAGGCTCGTCCAGCAGGGCAAGATCGGCCATTACGGGATCACCGCAGTCGGCGAGACCGCGTCGCTGTTGCGGGTCGTCGACGCGCGTGCCTTCGCGACCGCGCAGGTGAGCTTCAACCTCTTAAACCCGAGCCCCGGCGCGACCGTGCCGAAGGGCTTCCCGGCGCAGGATTACGGCGGCCTGCTCGCGCACACCGAAGCGGCGAACATGGGCGTCATCAACATCCGCGTGCTGGCCGGCGGTGCGCTCAGCGGCAGCAAGGAGCGTCATGCGCTCAATTCGCCGGCGCCCGAGCCGATCGGTTCCGGCAGCAGCTACAAGATCGATGTCGAGCGCGCCCGGCGCTTCATACCCTTGGTGCGCGAGGGACTGGCCGATAGCATCGTCGAGTTGGCGCTGCGTTACGCGATCGCGCACCAGGCGATCTCGACCGTGCTGGTCGGCATCGCGACGCAGGAACAGTTCGAAATCGCCGCGCGCGCGATCAGCAAGGGACCACTGTCGCCGGGCGCCCTGTCTCGCATCGCCGAAATTCAGGCGAGCTTTGTTGGAGAGGCCCGCTGATGATCGAAATTGTTCCGACCGGCGCGACCCTTGGCGCGACGATCGAAGGCATTGACCTCAACGAGGACCTCGATCGCCCGACTTTTGCCGGCGTCTTGCGCGCGCTCGGACGACACGGGGTGCTGCGCTTCCCGCGCCAGCACCTCGACCCGGCGCGGCAGATGGCGTTTTCCGAACGTT
>JASHUW010000298.1 GCA_030039815.1 Alphaproteobacteria bacterium | reverse complement strand
CGTATGGATGACCCGCTTCATCCTCGAAACCGTGCCGATCGACGAGGTCGGCTGGGCCTTCGTGCTCGGCGCGACCACCGCGGTGCGCGTTCTGGTGCTGATCGCCGTTGCCTCGCTGATCTGGGTGCCGATCGGCGTGTGGATCGGTCTGCGCCCACAAATCGCCGACAAGGCCCAGCCCATTGTGCAGTTCCTCGCCGCGTTCCCGGCCAATCTGTTCTTTCCCGCGGCGGTCGTGCTGATCCTCAAGTTCCGGCTCAACCCGGAAATCTGGCTGAGCCCGCTGATGATCCTCGGCACGCAATGGTACATCCTGTTCAATGTGATCGGCGGCACCACGGCCTTGTCGCCGGAGCTCAAGCTGGCGGCCGGCAACCTCGGCGTGCGGCGCTGGCTGTGGTGGCGGCGGGTAATGCTGCCGGCGATCTTTCCGGCTTATGTGACCGGCGCGGTGACCGCCGCCGGCGGTTCATGGAACGCCAGCATCGTCGCCGAGGTTGTGCAATGGGGCGATACGACGCTGACCGCGACCGGGCTCGGCGCTTATATCGCACAGTACACCGCGACCGGAGACGCGGCGCGCATCACGCTTGGCATTGGGGTGCTGTGCCTGTACGTCCTGGCCTTCAACCGGCTACTGTGGCGGCGTCTTTACAACCTCGCCGCCGAGCGCCTGAGAATGGATTGAGAACGTTGACGCTGCTGGAGACGACGGGAAAAGACGCCGCCGCAATGAATGAGGCGGCTCCGCTGTTGCGCGCGACTGCGGTATGCAAGACCTACCGTACTCCCGATCATATCGGGCGGCTGGTGCTCGAGCATGTCGACTTCACCCTGCGCGAGGGTGAGATCGTCGCGATCCTCGGCAAATCGGGTTCGGGCAAATCGACATTCCTGCGCATCCTCGCCGGCCTCATACCGCCGAGTGACGGCGGTGTGCAGTATCGCGGGCAACCCGTAATCGAGCCGGCGCACGGCATCGCCATGGTGTTTCAGAGCTTCGCGCTGTTCCCTTGGCTGACCGTGCTGGGCAACGTCGAATTGGGCCTCGAAGCGCAAGGCATCGCCGCCGCCGAGCGGCGGCGGCTAGCGGTCGAGGCGATCGATCTCATTGGGCTCGACGGCTTCGAGAACGCCTATCCGAAGGAGTTGTCGGGCGGCATGCGGCAGCGCGTCGGCTTCGCCCGCGCGCTGGTCGTCAACCCCGACATCCTGCTGCTCGACGAGCCGTTCTCAGCGCTTGATGTGCTGACCGCCGAGACCTTGCGCAACGACCTCTTGGATTTGTGGAGCGAGAGCCGCATTCCCACCAAGGGCATCGTGATGGTCTCGCACAATATCGAAGAGGCGGTGGAGATGGCCGACCGCATCCTGATCTTTGGTAGCGACCCGGGCCGCATCAACGCCGAGATTCCGGTGCCGATGGCGCATCCCCGGGTCTGGGACAGCCCGCAATTCCGCCAGATCGTCGACCAGGTCTACGGACTGCTGACGACGGTGCCGGGGCGTGACGGTCGGCGCGGCGTCAAGGCTGAGCCGATCAGCGTCGGCTACCGGCTGCCGGATGCCGCGGTGCAGCAGCTGACTGGTCTCATCGACAGCCTCAATGAGCCGCCATTCAATGGCCATGCCGACCTGCCGCACCTCGCCGATGAGGTAAGTCTCGACGATGACGAGCTGTTCCCCCTCTTGGAGGCGCTGCAGCTTTTGGGCTTCGCGCATGTCAGCGGCGGCGACATCGACCTGAACGCCGCCGGGCGCCACTACGCCGATGCCGACATGCAGGAGCGAAAGCAGATGTTCGCCGATGCGCTCATGAAGCATATCCCGCTGGCGGCGCATATTCGTCGGGTACTCGATGAACGGCCCGGACACCGCGCCCCGGCCGCGCGTTTCTTGCGCGAACTGGAAGACCACCTATCCGAGGAGGAGGCTGAGCGCGTGCTCGACACCCTTATCAACTGGGGCCGGCACGCCGAAATCTTCGCGTACGACGCCGACGACGACGTGCTGAGCCTCGAAAATTTCTGAGGCCGCCAAGCCCTATAGCGGCGCGTTCATCTCGGCACGCGCGACATTTGCCGGAACAACCCAGGTGTAGAACGTGTCGCGCTGGAACTGCGTCTTGTCGCCGCTCGATATAATGTTTGGGTCGTCGAGAATCTTGACATAGATCGTCTGGCCCGCCGCGAGGGTCACGTCTCGCGTCTGGTTGCTGTCGACGCCGAAGCTTTCGGGCGCGATGTGGTAGCTCCCCGGTGCGACATCGACAAAGGCCGGCCCGTCGCCGGGCTGGACGCTCACCGCGCGTGCCCCGTTGAGATCGACATTGGCGGTATTGCGGCTGAGCGAGGGATCATAGACGCGATAAAACCAGATGCGCGCCTCTCCCGGCGGCAAGGGGCCCGGGGCAGTAGCCGCTGTGTGTTGCTGTGCGGGCATGCAGCCTGCGACCAGCACTACGCCGAGAATGCCGGCCGCGTTTTTCGCGCTTCGAAGACCGAGGCCGATGAACATGACGCCTCCTCCTCTGCGATTGTCCGAGGGCGATGCCCGCAGTTCACGACAAAGGTTCGGGCCACCTGGCCTCGGAAGGGTAAACCAGCTAATCGTATTCGGCGCGGCCTGGCAAAACACGCTTTCGCGACCCGCGACCGATCGCATCGCCTCCTGGCGGCGCGGCGAACGCGGATATAAACTGCCGGCGCTCTCGTCATCGCGGGGCTTGGGGAATGCGTTGCTGGTTGCCGTTGTCGCTTATCGCCGTGTTCTTGGCCGGATGCGGCGGCCCGACCCAGGCCGATGCGACGCGAATCGGCGAGCGGATGTTTCGCATCGAAAGTCCGCCGATCCCCGGCGGCGCGATCGGGCCCAACCAACGCCTCGCCCAGCAGCTCTGCCCCGGCGGCTACCGCCTGCTCAACGATCAGGCTCATAAAGGCGGGCTCGACCGAGCAATCTACGACGAGCAGAACACCACGACGGTCTGGGTAATCAAATGCCTCTAGCGGCCCGTCCTAGCGCGGCCGCATCGTCGGGAAGGCGATCACGTCGCGGATCGACGGGCTGTCCGTCAGCAGCATGACCAGCCGGTCGATGCCGACGCCAAGCCCCCCGCAGGGCGGCAAGCCGTATTCGAGCGCCGTGACGTAATCCTCGTCCAAGGGCTGGGCCTCTTCGTCGCCCGCGGCGCGCGCCTGCATTTGCGCCTCGAAACGCTGGCGCTGGTCGATCGGGTCGTTGAGTTCGGAAAACGCGTTGGCGACTTCCCAGCCATAAAGATAGGTCTCGAACCGCTCGACGAGGCGCGGATCATTACGGTCAGCCTTGGCGAGGGGCGAGATATCCCGCGGGAAGCCGGTGACGTGCACCGGCTGGATCAGCGTGTCCTCGACTTTGAGGGCGAACGCCGATTCGAGGGCGTGGCCCCAGCCCGCCTCATCGCCGAGCGTCGCACCGAGAGAATTCGCGGTGCGCCGGGCGGCCGCCGCATCGAGCGCCAGAAAGTCGACGCCGGTCGCTTCTTCGACGAGTTCGGCCATCGCGCGACGCGGCCATGGCGGCGCCAGGTCGATGTCGGTGCCGCCATAGCTGATTTTGCTGCTCCCGGTGATTCGTTCGGCGAGATGCGCGACCAGCGTTTCGGTCAGCTCCATCATCGCCGTGTAGTCTACATAGGCGATGTAGATCTCGAGCGAGGTGAATTCCGGGTTGTGGCGCGGCGATAGACCCTCGTTGCGGAAGCAGCGATTGATCTCGAACACGCCGTCGGCGAGGCCGCCAACGATCAGTCGCTTGAGGTGAAGCTCGGGTGCGATGCGCAGGAAGAGGTCGATGTCGAGCGCGTTGTGATGCGTCACGAAAGGCTTCGCCGAGGCGCCGCCCTGGATCGTGTGCAGCATCGGCGTCTCGACCTCGAGATAGCCGCGCGCCGACAGGAAGGCGCGCATCTCGGCAAGGACCCGGCTGCGCCGGCGCAGCCTCTCGCGGCTTTGCGGGTTGACGATCAGATCGACATAACGCTGGCGGTAGCGCAGCTCGATATCGGCAAGGCCGTGAAATTTCTCCGGCAGCGGCCGCAATGCCTTCGCCAGCACCGTGATCGATGCCGCGTTGACCGTCAGCTCGCCGCGCGGCGTGCGCCGCACCTGGCCTTCGACGCCGATCACGTCACCGATATCGAGGAGCTTCAAGAGCGCCACCCCGTCGGTCGAAAGATAATCCTTGTGGCTGAAAACCTGGACTTTTCCTGAGGCGTCGTGCAGGTCGATGAACATCCCGCTGTTGCGGATCGCGCGAATGCGCCCCGCGACGCGCACCGTGTCGCCAGTTTC
>JASHUW010000297.1 GCA_030039815.1 Alphaproteobacteria bacterium | reverse complement strand
GGAGGATTTCCGGCTTCATGCTGAACCTCCGGCGGGGGATTGAGGATGCGCCACCAAAGCGTCGCCGACGTCCACGCGCCGCTGCTCGGCGCCGACCGCAAGCGTGATGACCCCGCTGATCAGCAGCGCGCCGGCCATCAGCAGATAGGAGACCTCGGGCCCCCCGGTCGCGGCGTCGAGCCAGCCGATGGCATACGACCCGACAAACGATCCGAGCGCGCCGCAGCTGTTGATGAGCGCGATCGCGCCGCCGGCGACGTTGCGCGGCAGACGCTCGGAAATCCACGCGAAGAACGGACCATACGGCGCGTACATCGCGCCGCCCGCGATGACTAGCAGCACGAAGCCGAACGAGAAATTCGAGCGGCCGAGCAGAAACGAGCCGGCAAAGGCCAGCGCGCCGACGATCAGGAACGGCCAAACGAAGGCTTTCCGGCTCCCCGACCGGTCGGAGTAATGCGAAGTGATCAGCATCAGCAGCGTCGCCGCCAGATAGGGGACGGCCGACAGCCAGCCGACATCGACGATGCCAAGCTGGCTCCCCGATTTGAGGATCGAGGGCAGCCAGAGCACAAAGCCGTAAACGCCAATGCTCCAGCAGAAATATTGCACCGCCAGCGCGACGACGAGCGGCGAGCGGAACGCCTCGCCATAGTTTTTCACCGGCTTGAGCCGGCGCTGCTCCTCGCTCAGCCGCGCTTCGAGCGCCTCGCGCTCGCGCGGGTCGAGCCACGCCGCCTCCACCGGCTCGTCCTGCACCAGGCGCACCCAGATGAAGGCCCAGATGATCGCCGGCAGCCCCTCGGCGATGAACATGCCGCGCCAGCCGATCGCGTTGACCAGATAGGCCGAGACGATCGACATCCACAGCACGGTCACGGGATTGCCAAGGATCAGGAAAGTGTTGGTGCGCGACCGTTCGGCGCTGGAGAACCAATGGCTGAGGAAGATCAGCATCGCCGGCAGCACGACGCTTTCCGCCACGCCGAGCAGGAAACGATCGACATAGAGCAGATGGACGTCGTTGATGATGCCGGTAAGCGCCGCGAACACACCCCAGGCCAAAAGGCTCCAGAACATCAGGCGCTTGGCGCTGCGCGTCTCGGCGTACCAGGCGGCGGGGATCTGGAACAGGAAATAGCCGAGGAAGAACAGCGCGCCGAGCAGCGCCCCGGCCTCACCCGTGATGCCGAGATCGCCCGACAGGCCGCCGGCCGAGCCGATGCTGTAATTCGCCCGATCGACATAGGCGAGGCTGTAGGTGATGAAGACCACCGGAGCGAGCCGTGCCCACCGGCTGCTGTACGCGGTGCGTTCGGACATTCGATCCTCCCTGGTCAGCAGCGTGTCTGTTATCGATTGCTGGCGGCGAGCTGATGCAACAACTGAATGACCGTCTCCGCGACGGAGCCGTGTACCGTAACGGTGACCGGGTGCTCGTCGTCTCCCGGCTCTTCGAGCGTTTCGAACTGGCTGCGCAACAGCATCGGCGGCATGTAGCGGTGGTGTCGCTGGACGATCCGGTCGTGGATCGTTCCTTCTTCGCCTTTGAGATAGACGAGACGGACGCCCCTCCTCTTGCCGATCGTGATCTCTCGATACGCGCGCTTCAGGTTTGAGCAGGTGATGATCCCCGGTTCGCCCGCGGCCAGTCGATCGTCGATCCAGCGTGCGACGGCCCGCAGCCACGGCAGCCTGTCGGCGTCGTCGAGCGGACGACCGGAGCGCATCTTTTCGACATTGGCCGGCGGGTGAAGATCGTCGCCTTCCTGAAACGGCCAGCCCAGCACGCGGTGCAATTCGAGGGCGATCGTCGATTTGCCGCTGCCCGAAACCCCCATCACCACCAAGACCGATGGCGGAACCGTGCGCGCCGCGGCGGTTTCCGCCGCCGCGATGTCGAGATCGGTCTTGTCTCTCGTCATGTCGCCTCCCGCTTCGGATCCGGCGCACCCTTCTCGAATTCAAAAGATGACCTTGGTCTGCAGCGCGAAAACGAGCGCGTTGGGCCGCGAAATATAGCCGCTCGGGTTCGTGTCGTATTCAAGGCCCGGGCGGACCGACAGCCAGGGCCCGAGCACGATGTTGTAGTTGAGCTCGAATTGGTTCTCGGTGGCCGACTGCATCGGCTTGCCGTTCAGGCGCTCATAGGCGACGAGGCGCGGGTTCGCGTCCGCCGCAACCCAGCCGATGTTCACCGTGTCGAGATCGCGGCCCGGAAAGGTTCCCTTGTACGACAGGCCGAAATGGTAGGTCTGCTTCAACAGGGCGGTGTTCTGGTCGCCGACCGCGTCGAAACCGGAGATCGAGAGGCCGCGATTGGGGTTGCCGGGCTCGCTCCACACTTTCTGCTGCATTTCGAAATAGTAGCCTTCGCGGCCCTTGTCGCGCTTGGCGGGATCGAACTGGTCCGGCGCCTTTGACGTGTCCTCATAGCCGCCGATCTTGTATTCGCCGGCCCAGCGCGGGTCGGTCGACGGCTGCCACATGATCTCGGTCGGAAACTGCACGCCGGTATTGCCATTCCAGCTCAGCTTCCAGCCATTACCCTCCTGCGGATAGGTCGGATTGACCTGGAAGATGCCGGTCTGGAAATACATGTTCGGCGCCGGCGAGATGCGGATGCGGCCGCCGTAACGCCCGCTCGGGTCATCGTCCCAGCCGCTGTCATAGGGCATCGTCAGCGGATGCCCACAATAGGCGTTGGAAATGTAATTGCAGAACGCCGGCAGGCTGCCGAAATCCTTGCCGAGCGGGTAAAACCCGCCCTTGACGTTGATGATGTTGTCCCAGAACGCCTGGGCCAGCGAGATCTCGTTCAAGCGGAAATCGCGGCCCTGGCCGTAGGTCTCCTGGGTTTGAAAGAAACTGCCGATCTTGTCGGTGCCAGGGTTGCGGCCATCACGCTTGGTCATCCAGATGCGGAACGTGCCGTCCGGATCGATGTCGTGGAACTTGCCGAGATCGACATCGGCGCCCCAGGCGAGCGTGTCCGCCCACGCGGTGGTGACGCCTTTGTAGCCGTTGAAATTGCGCACCGGTTCAGCGGTGAACCAAGTCTGCCAGTTGATCCCCTTGTCCTCGAGCTTGGTGCGCAGCCCGCCCCAGTCGCCGGTCA
>JASHUW010000296.1 GCA_030039815.1 Alphaproteobacteria bacterium | reverse complement strand
CCGATGCCGGCGTAGACCAGCGCCCCGGGGATCATCCCAAAGAATGTCGCGGCCAGGTATACCCACAGGCTCATGCCGCTCGCGCCGGCGACAAGGTTGACCAGCCAGAACGGAAAGACCGGCACCAGCCGCAGCACGAGGAGGTAGCTGAGCGCATCCTCGCGAAATCCGGCCTTGAGACGCTGCACCCGCGGGCCCGCACGGTCGGCGAGGCTCGCCAGCCCAGCGCGTGCGGCGAGAAACACCGCGCTCGCGCCGGCCGTGGCGCCAACCAGCGCGTAGAGCGCTCCCAACCACGGCCCGAAGAGAAACCCGCTTGCCAGCGTCATCAGCATCGCTCCGGGCACGGACAGCGCGGTCAGTCCAGCATAGCCGAGGATGAACCCGATCACCGCCATCACGCCGCCGCGTGCCACCACGTCGTTGAGGAACTCGCGGTTTTGTGTCAGCGCTGCAAAGGTCAAGTAATGCCGACCGCCGGCGAGCAGGAAAGCTCCGGCGGCGGCGAATAGCAGGACAAGGGGGATCAGACGCTGGAACGGCTGGCTGCGCGCACTGGGATCGGCCATAGCGCGCATCTTTGAAGCTTACCCATGCCGATTGCCACTTTTTGCGACCGCCGGCGTGTCATTTTCGTGTGAACCCGGCGGCCGGCGCCTCGCCATCTTACCGCGACAGGCCGAAGCGGATCACGACCGAAACCTCGATCTCCGGCTCCGTCATGCTGGGCGGGAACGGCGGCATCGTCGCGCCGCGCATCATGTTTTCGACCGCTTGGTCGAGATCGGCATAGCCGCTGCTGCTCACGACCTGGTAGTCGAGTACCCGGCCATAGCGGTCGACCCGGAAGCGCAGCACCACGCGTCCTTCTTCGCCGCGCTGCCGTGCATCCTCCGGGTAGCGCTTGTGGCTTTCGAGCCAGCCGCTCAGCAGCGTGCGATAATCAGGGCTGATTGTCGGGGCCGGCGGCGGCGACGGGATCGACGCCATTTGCGGAGCGGGCTGGGCGGGCAGCGGCAACGGCAACTGCGGCATCGGCTGCTCGGCCTGCTGTACCGGCTGCGGCCGGGGACGAGGCTTGGGGACCGGCTTTGGCTCGGGTTTGGGCGGCGGTGGCGGCGGGGTTTCGGCCACCGGAGCCGGCGGCGGAGGTGGCTGCTCGATCGGCTGTGGCGGCGGCGATGGAGGAGGCTCTTCAGTGACCTGTGGTGGCGGAGGTGGCTGCGGTGGTGCGGGCGGCGTCGGCTGCGGCGGAGGAGCGAACACCACCGACACCGCCTTCGATAGATCGAGTTGCGGTGGTGCGACCACCGTCATCGGAAACAAGAGCAGCAGCGCGATCAGCAGCAGATGCGCGGCGGCGGAGAAGGGAAGCGCCAGTTTCAACCGCCCATCCTCACATGCCGCTCGTCCGCAACCCGATTATGCCGCGCCGATGGCGAGCCCGGCGTTAGCGATTCTTCGCCGCACCTTAAAACTCCTTGGTGATGCTGGCAAAGACCGAGCGCCGCGGACCGTACTGGTTGGCGAAGACGCCGATGCCCGTTTGGCTGCGTAGCAGATAAATCTCGTCGAGCAAATTGACAACAGTGAGGCGCAAGGTGATCGGTCCGCCCGGCGCCTCGGCGAAACGGTGCGAGATCGACAAATTGACCTGCTCGTAGGACGGCACGGTGCTCCCGTTGTAGACCGTGTTATTACTCTCCTGGGCGCGCAGCCCGGATCCGGCGCTCATGTCCAGAGCGTACCGCGTGCCGTACCAGGTGTACGCAACCCCGCCCGATGCCGTGTAGAGCTGGCTGTGATCGGTGTTGACCAGCATGCTGTCAGCTGACAGCAAGTCCGACGGGCTGAAGTTGAACTGGGCGGAGACGATGTCCTTCGCCTTCTGCTTGGCAATCGCGAGGTTGCCGTAGAACTCGAAATCCCCGGCCGTATAGTTGGCGGTCAGCTCAATCCCCTGGTTGACGCCGAGATGATAGTTGAACGGGGTGAGCACGACCGGCGCCCCGAACTGTCCTTCATCGAGCAGGTTGCGCGCGAATTTGTAGTAGGCGTCGGCGCCGAGCTTCAGCCCCGGCAGTGCCTCCTGCGTCACGCCAACATCGAAATACTGCGCGCTCTCATTCTTGATCGGGCCATTTAGGGTGACGGCGGGGGCTGCGCTCGTATTAGCGAAGAGCGCGAGGTCGCTCGTCGATACCAGTTCCTGCGGCGGCGGCGTGAAATAACTGGCATAGCCGGCGTGAAGGGTCGTCGATGGCGTCGCTTGCCACACCGCGTTGAGCCGCGGGCTGAACTGGCTTCCTGTCGTGTAGCCGTTGACGAGGTCGTAGCGCACGCCCGGATTGGCCGTCACCGTGTCGAGCGCGTGCCACTCGTCTTGCGCGTAGGCGCTGAAGCTGTAGCTCGTCTTCGCCGTGTTATCGACGATGGTCGTCGTCGTGGTCGCGTAGATCGGGTTGCCGAACGCGTCGGTGCCGGTCTGTGCCAGCACGTCCGACGTGGTATTCGAAGTCACATGCTCGCCGCCGATGAGGATGCCGGCGCGCAGCGTGTGATCGGAATTGAGCCGGTAGCTCCCCTCGGCCTGCAAATTGTTGGCCCAACTCGTGCGCAGCGCGTTTTCGCCGATGCCGTTGAAGGCGAGGTCGCCCAGCAGGTCGGGGTGATAGTGCAGTGAGCTGTATTTCGAGATCAGCGAGATTTGAAAATCGAGCGGCCCTTCCGAGTGCAGGAACGACACTGCACCGAACTGTGCGCTTTCCGTCTGGTGCTCGTTGAGATTGGCCGAGTTGAAGGCCGAGATCGGCGTGCCGTTGATCGCGGTGATCCCGCCAAGGGTCGGCTGGCCGGGGTTGTTGGGAATCTGGAACTGCGAGTTGAACTCACCCGCCATGAAGCTGATCTTGTTGTTTGGGTCGAGGATCTTTTCGAGGTAGGCGAAATCGTGCGTCTGCTCGCTGTGATCGTGGATCGGGTTGTACTTCGCGGTGACGTTGTTGACGCCATGGTCGGTGTCGAGATAGTCGCCTGAGAAGAAATAATTGTAGCCGTCG
>JASHUW010000295.1 GCA_030039815.1 Alphaproteobacteria bacterium | reverse complement strand
TCGAACGATGATGCGGCGCTTCTCGGTGCTTCCCGCGCTTCTGCTGCTCGCCGGCTGCGCCGACTACAGCCGGGCGGAATTCGTGACAAACCAGGACGTCGATCTGCATTTGAGCCAAGCGCACGACGCGACGGTGACCGCCCGCGTGCCACGGGGCACGCCGGTCGTAGGACTTGGCTGGACGGGTAGCGAATGCGAGTGCTGGCTCATCGCGACCCCCTATGGCGACGGCTTTATCTACACCCGCTATCTGGACATGCGCCTCGCGGACAGCAGCCGGGAATGACTATTCCAGCCATTTCGGCGTCGGCAGGCCCTTTTCGCGCAGGAATTCGGGGTTGAACAGTTTCGACTGATAGCGCGCGCCGGAATCGGCGAGGATCGTGACGATCGTGTGCCCCGGCCCCAGCTCCCTGGCGAGATGGATCGCGCCGCAGACATTGATCCCGCTCGACCCGCCGACCAGGAGGCCTTCCTCCTGCGCCAGCCGGAACAGCACCGGCAGCATTTCCTCGTCGGTGATCTGAAACTGCCCGTCCGGCGCGAAACCCTTGAGGTTGTCGGTTTCCCGGTTGTTGCCGATGCCTTCGGTGATCGAGCTGCCTTCCGGCTTGAACTCGCGTCGCGTGTACCAGCTGTAGATGCCCGAGCCCATGCAGTCGGAAAGGTAGACCTTGATCGCCTTGTTGCGCTCCTTCAATGCCATGCCGGTGCCGCTGAGCGTGCCGCCGGTGCCGACCGCGCAGACGAACCCGTCGACCTTGCCGTCGGTCTGCCGCCAGATCTCCGGGCCGGTCGTCTCGTAATGGCCTTGCCGGTTGGCGAGATTGTCGAACTGGTTGGCCCAGATCGCGCCATTCGGTTCTTTCTCGTCGATCTCCTTGGCGAGCCGGCCCGAGTAGTGCGTGTAGTGCATCGGGTCGGCCAGCCGCGTGGCCGGGACAAGGCGCAGATCGGCGCCGCAAAGCCGCAGCATGTCCTTTTTTTCCTGGCTCTGCGTCTCGGGCATGACGATGACGGTGCGATAGCCGCGCGCCAGCCCGACCAGCGCCAGACCGATCCCGGTATTGCCGGCAGTGCCCTCGACGATGACCCCGCCGGGACGCAGCGTCCCGCGCGCCTCGGCGTCCTTGATGATCGCCAGCGCCGCGCGGTCCTTGACCGACCCGCCGGGGTTGAGGAATTCGGCCTTGCCGAGGATTGTGCAGCCCGTCTCCTCGGAGGCGCGACGCAGCTTGATGAGCGGCGTGTTGCCGATCGCGCCGATAAAGCCGTCGCGGATGTCCATCTCCCGTCCTCCGATCTGCCGGACGCAACGAGACAATATCGGCCCGCGAAGAATGAGGGCAAGGTGCAGAGGGCGGCTTTTCCCGTCCGCTGCCATGGCTTAGAAGTCGTTGATGGCTGTGACCCAGACTGCGCCGGCAATCGAACCGCGCGACGGTGAACTTTTTCCGCTTCCGGAGGCGGAGCGCTCGACCGGCCTGTTGCCGTCGCAGATGCTGCGCGGCCTTGTGAAGCTCGGCCACGAGATCATGTCGCCGAACCCGATCGGCGAGGACCAGATCCAGCCGGCAAGCCTCGATCTGCGCCTTGGCGAGGTGGCGTACCGGGTGCGGGCGAGCTTTCTTCCGGGCGCGCGCAGCACGGTCAAGGACAAGCTCGATCAGCTGTCGATGCACCGCATCGACCTGACCGCCGGCACCGTGCTTGAGCGCGATTGCGTCTACATCGTACCGCTGTTGGAGATGACCGCGCTGCCGCGCCGGACCACGGCGGCGGCGAACCCCAAAAGCTCGACCGGGCGGCTCGACGTCTTCGCCCGGGTGATCACCGATTATGGCACCGAGTTCGATCGCGTGCGTGACGGCTACAAGGGGCCGCTTTACGCGGAGATTTCGCCGCGCGCGTTCAGCGTGGTGGTGCGCACCGGCTCGCGGCTCGTGCAGCTGCGCATTCGCCGCGGCTCGCCACTGTTCCGCGACACGGCGCTGCGGCGCCTTCATGCCGAAAGCCCGCTCGTCGAATTGCCGGAAGACGGCCCACCCGCCTCGCAGGCGATCCGCAACGGGCTGGTGTTTACCGTCGATGCGATGGGAAGCCCTGATACTGGGCTCATCGGCTACAAGGCGCGGCGCCATACCGACGTGATCGATGTCGACCGCGTCGATTATTACGATCCGAGCGATTTTTGGGAGCCGGTCTACGCCCGCCGCGGCCCCGGCGATCCCTCGGGTCTCGTGCTCGACCCCAACGATTTCTACATTCTCGCCTCGCGCGAGGCCGTCGTCGTGCCGCCCGACCACGCCGCCGAGATGCTACCCTACGACACCTTCGTCGGCGAGTTCCGGGTACATTACGCCGGCTTTTTCGATCCCGGTTTCGGCGCCGTCGAGGCGGGCGGGCAGGGCAGCCGCGCCGTGCTGGAGGTGCGCTCGCACGAGGTGCCGTTCCTGATCGAGCACGGCCAGACCATGGGCCGGCTCGTCTATGAGCCGCTGATCGCTCGACCCGACCGGCTCTATGGCGGCACTATCGGCTCATCCTACCAGAGCCAGGGTCTGGCGCTGTCGAAGCACTTCAAGAAAGTGCCGCTGCGGTAATTGTTTTGTCGTCATTCCGGCGAATGTTGGAATCCGGGGGAGCGAAGGTGCGGGTTGCCCTGGGCCCTCGCGCGCGCGGGGACGACGAAAAGAACTAAGGTTCAACGCCCCACTTGCGATGCACTTCATCGCGGTGACGCAGCAGCCAATAGAGGCAGATCATCGTGTGGCCGGTCGCGATCTCGCCGGCGTCGAGCATCGCCTCCAGCTCGGCCAGGGGCTTCACCACGACGCGGATGTCCTCGTGCTCTTCGGGGATGCCGTGCACGCCATCGGCTTGCGACGAATCGACCCGGCCGCAGAACAGCGTGATCGTCTCGTCGGAATTGCCCGGCATCGGTACGTAGCGCTGGATCGGGAT
>JASHUW010000294.1 GCA_030039815.1 Alphaproteobacteria bacterium | reverse complement strand
CCGGGACCCACTTATCGACTGCACGGACAGCGGTAAGGTGGGTCCCGGCTTGCGCCGGGACGACAAGCATGCGGGTCGCATTGAATGTGGTGCTGGCGGGAAGCCTCATGGCGAGTGCCGCTGCCGCGCGCGCCGACGACGTCTCGGCGCTCTACAGCGCGACCTGGGCCGGGTTGCCCGCTGCGCAGATCCGTTTGTCGCTGCGCAATGACGGCACCCAATACCGCGACCAGATCGCGATCGGCGCCGAGGGCCTGTCATGGCTGGTGACGCATTTCCGCGGTACCGCGGTGTCGCAGGGCAAGCTCGCCGCCAACGGCGCGCCCTCGCCCACCGAATACGATTCCAACTACGATCTCCATAAGCGCAAGAACCGCGAGCTGCGGATGAATTTCATCCCGCGCGACGGCGCGGTTATCGCCGAGCGGGGGTCCGGCGACACCAGCCGCAAGCCCGAATTGAAGGAACAGTTCCGCCGTAACGTCATCGACCCGTTGAGCGTCGTGACGCTGATCCGCGCCGCGGTGCGGCGCGGTGAGACGCAGTTCATCATCCCGGTCTATGATGGGGCGCGCCGCTTCAACGCCGAGGTGCGGGTGCTGCCGCGCGACCCAAGCGATCCCGGCATCCATCTTGCGCTGATGCTGCGCGCGATCGCCGGCTTCAAGGGCGAGAGCGGCGACGACCCCGCCGAGGACCCGGACGACGCCCCGCGCCCGGTGTCGCTCACCCTTTCGAACGACGGCAAGCTCACGCCACTGTCGATGACGGTGAAAATCTGGTTCCTGCCACTGACCGCGACGCTGGAGCGGCTATGCGCTCCGGGCGACGCCTGCGCCTGGTAGGTTCAGGCGGAATGCTCGGTGGTTGGGTCGATCATTTTACGCACTTCAGTGATCTTGGTGGCGGGGAAGCCGCTGATCTCGGCATGCTTTTTGATGATCTCTTCGTCCTTGGCGAGATAGACGCAAAATGTCTTGTCGGCGGCGACATAGCTTTCGACCCACTGAATGTCGGGGCCCAGTTGGCGCAGCACGCCGTTGGACTTGGCGGCCGCGCCGCGAAGCTGCTCGCGCTCCAGCGAACCGGCGCCCGGGATGTCACGCTCGATGATGAATTTGCGCAGAGCCATCGCTTCCTCCTGACCGACTGAGTCCGCATCCCTCTTTTAATACGAATAGCAGCCGAGGTCGCGAAATTCGGGGTTCGCATTCCCCTGAAAGCCGCCCTGCGCCGCCGGAGTCCGCAACGTCGCCGCTGCGCCTTGCTGCAGCTTGCTTGCGCCGGGGGCGGCATTGGCCGCGGCAAACATCGCTTGCGCGGCGGCGGGGGCCATCGGCGCGCCGGTGGACATATCGACGGCCACCGTATGACCGCTGTAGCAAAACCAGCCATGCGCGGCTTGGCTTCCACGGGATTGGCTCTTGATCAGTGCGATCAGCACCTGCGCATCCGGGGAGTTGGGGTCCGGAACGACCTCCCACCCCGGCCCGTCGATCCACTGAAGGGTTTGCGGCGTTCCTTGGTAGACGATCCCGCCAACTGGGAACTTGACCGCGCCGGTGCTGGTGTTCCCGTCGAACAGGCTGCGCGCGGGCAACGTCGTCTGGGTGATGGGCTGGCCTGGTCGGGTGCGATCCTCAGGCCAGGGCGACTTGCCGCCGAGGACATTCGGATCGAGGCCAGTATCCTTGGTGATGCCGATACGCCCCGTGGTGCGGTTAAGCCGGATGCGATAGTCCAGCACATACTGGTTGCTGGCGCAGCCGTTTCGATTATTGAGGTCGGAGTGGTACTCGAAGACATTGACGGTCAGGAATTCGACCGGGTTGGTGCCGGGTTCGGGGCCGATCGCGGGCCCGAGATTATTGGTGTTTTGGCCGGGCGCCGGAGCGTTGAACTGTTGCGGATCCATGAGCGGCGCGTCGGCGTTGCCGGGGTTCACGAGATGCGCGCCGGTAACGACGCACCCTTTGAGTTGAAGATCATGACCATAAATGCTTGGCGGCGGTTTCACGTCCTTCGGCTCCGTGGGCCCGTCTCCATCGGCCCGCAAGACGCGCCCATCGGGCAAGAACACGTAGCCGTACCAAAAACGAGAGGCTCCTTCGCCGGGGGCCTGGGCGAGCTGATCCGCCATTTCGCCGCAGGCTGGCGTGACGACGAGCGGCGCGACGATCACGAAGGAGCAGAGGTTCACGAAGAGGGGCCGAGGCAGCATCGCGGTCTCCCGCTAAGGTTCTTGCATCAACCGATAGGCAACCGTAACGGTTGTATCGGGCGGCTACAAGCTGCCCCGCCTCTTGACCACCACCGGCCAACCGGATCACGTTGCGGCCGACCAGCGAATGCGAGGACCGCATGGCCGAACCGCCCGCCTATGCCCGCCACCGCGAGGGCACGCAACCGCCGTATCTTTATCCGGATTACGCCAGCACGGTAAAGCGCGCCCCCACCCGGCCGTTGGTCCGCTTCGAGCACACGCTGTCGGAGATCACCGCGCCGAGTTTCTCGACGGGCTGGGCCGGCCCGGCGGCGACCGATCTTACCAAGCAGCATAAGGGCGAACCGCTCGGCGAGCGGATCATCGTCACCGGGAGGATCCTCGACGAGGATAGCCGGCCGATCCCCAACACGCTGGTCGAACTCTGGCAATGCAACGCCGCCGGCCGTTACCATCATCCGGTCGATCAGCACGATGCGCCGCTCGACCCCAATTTCACCGGCGCCGGCCAGGCGATCACGGACAATGAAGGCCGCTACCGCTTCGTGACGATCAAACCGGGCGCCTACCCGTGGCGCAACGCGCCCAATGCCTGGCGCCCGGCGCACCTGCATTTCGGCGTGTTCGGCGGCGGGTTCGTCACTCGCCTCATCACCCAGATGTATTTCCCCGGGGACCCGCTCCTGCAATACGACCCGATCTACCAAAGCACCGCCGACGCGGCGGCGCGGGTTCGTCTTATCGCCGATTACGACCCGAATTTGAGCGAGCCCGAATGGGCGCTCGGCTACTCATTCGACATGGTCCTGCGCGGCCGCGAAGCGACGCCGTTCGAGGGCCGGGACTGAGGGCGCGACGATGGCTCAGAAACTC